>CAYFTB010000019.1:0-26565 GCA_964345875.1 uncultured Proteiniphilum sp. | reverse complement strand
AAAAAAAATACAACTACAGTTGTTCCGTGGTATTGTGCTGATACAAAAAAAATGAGGATTGATTAATAATTTCAATCCTCAAAATCAAATGTATCCGTAAATTGTTCCAAATCTCGGCGTTCCTTTTTGGTCGGCCGACCTGTTCCTCGTTGGCGATCTATAAAACCACTGATTTTATTTAACTCTAGCACTTCGTATTGTTCAGGAGATGTTACATTCTCCATATACTCAGGGACAAGTTTTGCACCCATCCTTTTTTCTGTCAAATCAAGCACTTTAAACGAAAATGTGATAGGTGGCTTCTTTACCTGAATTACATCTCCCACCCTTATAGTACGTGAAGGTTTTACAGAAATATTATCAATCAACACACGTCCTTTGCGGCAAGCATCAGAAGCAACTGAGCGAGTTTTAAAAATCCTAACAGCCCAAAGCCATTTGTCTACTCTAATATCATCCATAAAGCTGTTTATTTAAATTATACTAGAATCAATTACTTGTTATTGAATTGATTCATAGCATTATTAATTCCTGAAAGGCAGAAACTCTTAATTATTTCAACTGATGAGTCAATACGTTCAGTTAAATTTTGCTTTTCCTCATTTGAAAACTCATCCAAAACAAAATCAATTTGAGCCCCTCTAGGAAAATCATTCCCAATGCCAAATCTAAGACGAGGATAGTTTTGCCCTATAAGTCCCTGGATATGTTTCAACCCATTATGGCC
This sequence comes from uncultured Proteiniphilum sp., assembly GCA_964345875.1. Taxonomy (GTDB): domain Bacteria; phylum Bacteroidota; class Bacteroidia; order Bacteroidales; family Dysgonomonadaceae; genus Petrimonas. The sequence continues at coordinate 25,838 of CAYFTB010000019.1, read as the reverse complement.
AGCATCACTGCCTTTGGATTTCAATCTTAATGTCCCAAAGGGAAGTGCTAAGTCGTCAACCACAACCAGAAGGTTTTCTTTCTCTATTTTCTCTTTTTGCATCCAATAGCGGATAGCATTACCACTAAGATTCATAAAAGTTGAGGGTTTCAATAACACAAGGTGTTTGTTTTTCAGCCTCATCTCTGCTGTAAACCCATAACGCTTATCCTCAAAAACAACATTGGACGCCTTAGCAAGGGCGTCCAATATCATAAAACCTATATTGTGGCGAGTATTTTCATAGTCGGGACCAATATTCCCCAACCCCACAATTAAATATTTCATTTAATGTATAATATTTATATCAATTCATTACTTGGATGCAGCAGCTGCGGCAGCACCTCTAGCAGCACGTGTCAATTGAACGCGACATACAACGGCATTCTTAGGAGAAAGCAACTCTAATCCTTCAAAGTTAAGCTCACCAACCTGAATAGATTTTCCTAATGCTAAATTTTCAACATTTACAACAAGCTCTTCAGGAAGTTTATCGAAAGTAGCCCTAACCTTTAGTTTACGTGAGTCAAGTGATAATTTACCCCCAGCCTTAACACCTACTGCAAGTCCTTCAAGACGAACTGGTATATCAATAACAACTGGCACAGTAGGAAATACATGCAAGAAGTCGATATGCAAGATATTATCACTAACTGGGTGGAACTGTAATTCTTTCAATATTGCCATAGATGGTTTTCCATCTAGAGTAAGGTTTACTATATAAACCTCAGGAGTATAAATTAAGGAACGAACATCCCCTGATTTTACAACGAAATTAACATTGTTCTCACCTGAACCACCATAAAGAACACATGGCACTAAGCCTTCTTTACGATAAGCTGATGCAGCTTTTTTTCCAAAGCCTTCTCTTACTTCTCCTTTTAATTCAAACGTTTTCATTTTTAATTTTTTTTGTGTTACTCAAAATAAAGTTTTACTTTGCTCTTTATTTCCCATCACACGATAGGGCTTGTCAAAAGCGGGGCAAAGATATACATTATCTTTTTATTGTACAATACATTACCTTACTCTTTTCATTACGGACTCTCAGGTTTTAAATGAGAATATCATTATAAACATACACTATTACTACAAACTACGACTATATGTTATTGCAAAAATCTTTGTCAAATATATTCAATTAGTTTAGTCGTTATTATATTAGGTTGTTCTTTTTAGTATAATCAATCGTGCTCCAGATGGCTATGCTCCATCAATACTCTGTGAGGCAAATCGCCATGTCCCAATATCTCGATGGGACAGGAGTCATATGCACCCAACAACCACTCTTTGGAGATATTTCTACCGCAGTGATAATGCAAGCTCTGATTAACACATGCGATATTCTTAACCTGAGATATTATTGTTCCCACATCATGAGACACCAGCATAATTGCCATATGCTTGTTGACCTCATCTAGCAACTTATAGAAATTAGTTTCAAATAGTTTGTCAACGTAAGAGCTAGGCTCATCCAATATAATTAATTTGGGATTGTCAATTATTGCACGTCCAAGAAGTACACGTTGAAGCTGTCCTCCCGAAAGCTCTCCAACAGCTCTGTTTAAGAGATTGTCAACACCCATTTTTTCTGCCACAGGCAATACTTTTTGCCTGTCTTCTGCAGAGTATCTTTTAAAAATTTTACCTCTCTGAGTAAGTCCTGATAAAATGACCTCACTAACTTTGATGGGAAACTTCTTGTCAATCTGATTAATTTGTGGAAGATATCCAATATTAAGATGAGAGACCCTTTGTCCTTTATCATAAAAAGTAACTGATCCCGATTCTGGGTTCAAAAATCCCAATATAGTTCTCAGTAAAGTTGTCTTCCCACCGCCATTAGGACCAATAATACCTAAAAAATCATTCTCATATATTTTTAGAGAAATATCTTTCAAAACATCAGGCTTATTTTCATAACCTACATTTATATTATTTATTTCAACTATAGTATCCATCATTCTGAGCAAGATAATATTTTCCCTAGTCTAATCATCTCTTCATTCCAGTCATATGCAAGAGGATTTATCACATATGCTTTTGCTCCAATCTCTTGAGCTATAACATTTGTATTCTTAATATCAAATTCCTGTTGAATTAATACCGCCTTAATATTCTCTCTCCTAGCCAAATCCACAAGTTCTTTCATTTGGGCTGGCGAGGGATTTTTCCCTTCAAATTCTATACTATGCTGTTCCAAATTATAATCGTGAGCAAAATAACTTAAAGCAGGGTGATATATAATAAAACTTCTAGATGGAATATCATCAAGCATTTCATTCAATACCAGTTCAGTATCTTCAATTTGCTTAACCAAATTAGCATAATTCTCTTTATAATAATCTGAATTTTCAGGATCTATTTTTAATATTGCCTCCAACATGTTTAGAGAAAACTTTTTTGCATTTTTGGTTGAACTCCATACATGGGGGTCTGCACCATGAGGATCATGGTCATGATCTGTATGCTCTCCATCATGATTACAATGTTCTCCGTGAGTTCCGTACAACAGCTCAATGCCACTAGAGCAATCTATCTGCTTAACATCAGGATTGTTGCTTTCCAGCTTTTTACTCCAAACATTCTCGTAGCCTAAGAAACCAACTTTAAAGTAAGCTTTGCTCTTACCTAGATTTACCATAGCCATAGGAGATGGATCGAAGGCCTCAGGACTGGATCCGGGGGGTACTAATGTGTTAACCTCAAACTTATCACCAACGATTTGCTCCAAGAAATATCTCTGAGGTTCAATTGTGACAGTTAAAGTAGAGGATTTTGGAGTATCTCCCATCTTGCAGGAAAAAAGAAGAAGTGAAAATAATAATATAATGAGATTCTTTTTCATCAATGTCTGTTTTATAATTCTAATTTACAATAACCCAAGCTTCTGCATTTAAGCACAAAAGTAAGAAATATATACTATAAAGTAGCTCTTAAACAATAATTTTATAATTTTGTTTTGCTATTTGAAAATTCTTAAAACAACGTATATAAATTTGATGAAACTTGAGTTCAAAACAACAAGTGATGGTTCACATACTCTGTTTGTGCCAGAGCTTAATGAGCATTACCATTCCACAAATGGTGCAATCCAAGAATCTAAGCATGTATTTATTGAAGCGGCATTCAACAATTGCAGTAAAAGTAATATTAATATTCTAGAGGTAGGGTTTGGGACAGGACTGAATGCATTTATGACATTTCTGGAATCGGAGAATATGAGTAAAGCCATCAACTATACTACTTTAGAATTATATCCTATTTCTTATAACAATATTGAAAAACTTAATTACGCACAATTACTAGATATTGGCAAGCTTGATATTTTCAGAAAGTTACATACAGCACAATGGGAAGTACCTGAGCAAATCACTAATAATTTCTCAATCCTAAAAAAGAATATAGACTTTAGCAATCCTGATAATTTTATAACTAGTGACACATTTGACATTGTATATTTTGATGTATTCGGTCCTGAAAAGCAACCTGAAATGTGGTCACCAGATATTTTCAGAAAAATATATTCATTAATGAATAGTAAAGGAATAATTACAACTTATAGTGCAAAAGGATCCATTAGACGTATGATGCAAAGTATAGGATTAGAAGTGGAAAGAATTCCGGGACCTCCAGGAAAGAGGGAAATGTTGAGGGCAATAAAACCTTAAATAACGTCTGTACAACTTAAAACTATATCTTTTTTCACTTAATCATCTTATTTAAATCAAGTATATTATTAAGTTGATCTCAGGTTGTATAAAAATATATTATTGTCATATCTATGACATTTATACTCCAAATGAAATACCCATACTCATGCCTTGAACAACAAGGGGAGTATCTTTTGTCACGAGCCTTAACTTTCCAGCCACAACAGACAAATCTATATCCGATATTTTATTATCAATTAATGCACTCATACGTCCAAATTTTCTGTCATGAATCAAGTCTGCAGCATGACCTCCCAGTAAAGTGCCCAAATTTCTGTCGGCAGGTGAAGGAGATCCTCCTCTTTGAATATATCCAAGAACCGTTTCACGAGTTTCAAATCCTGTTAGTGATTCAATCTCGCGTGCAAAATAAATTGCAGGTCGCTCAGGGCTTCCGTCATGAATTTCTATTCCCTCAGCAACAACCACAATAGAGTAATTCTTCCCTTTCTCTACTCTGCTTTTTATCTTATCTGCTATTACATTTATATCATAACCTAATTCGGGTAGCAAAATAATATCTGCTCCTCCAGCCATACCTGCATTAAGTGCAATCCAACCAGCATGATGCCCCATAAGCTCAATAACCATAACACGCCTGTGAGAACTTGCAGTCGAATGCAAGCGGTCAATTGCCTCAGTGGCAATGTTCACGGCCGTATCAAACCCAAATGTAACATCTGTACCCCAAACATCATTGTCTATAGTCTTAGGAATACCGATTACGTTAAGTCCCATTTCTGACAGCATCCATGTAGTGCGTTGAGTTCCATTTCCACCAATACACACAAGACAATCAAGTCCTAGTTCATGATAACATTGCTTTATCGTTTCTCTGTCTTTTTCATCTGGAGATTTTATCATCTTTCGGAAAAGCTTTTCGCGTGCTGTGCCAAGTATTGTGCCACCAAGATTTAGGATCCCAGACAAAGAGGCATCATCAAGCTCAACAGTATCTTTGTATAACAATCCAGAGAAACCATTCCTGATACCAATTACATCCATTCCATATTTATTTATGGCGGTTTTACCAACTCCTCTGATTGTTGCGTTGATTCCGGGACAGTCTCCCCCTGAAGTAAGGATGCCAACTTTCATGATTTAATGTTTTAATTAATTAGTGATGTATTATTAAGATAATTAGTTGGAATAAAGTTTACGATAATATCCGTTTTAACATTTTATGCTTTACTTTCCCTAAGCTTATTGACAATATAGTTGGCAGCATTTTCCGATGCTCCTTCTTTTCCAACTATTTCCCTTAGTTCAGAATAGCTATCAAGCATGTTGTTTCTATAATTTTGAACATTCAATATCTGATGTAACTCCCGTCGAATATTGTCAACGGTAAAAAACTTTGCGAATAACTCTTTAACTACTTCTCTGCCCGCAATCAGATTGACAAGAGATATAAACGGTGTGTGAAGAATATGCTTAAAGCCCCAGTATGCAAGACGGGGTACAGGGGTATGGTAACAAACTATTTGCGGAACATCTAACAACGCAGCTTCTAGAGTTGCTGTGCCAGACGTAACCAATGCTGCTTCAGATTGAGCCAACGCCCTGTAAGTCTGACCAAAAATAACACTGCCATTACTACCCTTGATATATTCATTATAAAAATCTGAATCTATTCCCGGAGCTCCCAAAATGATAATCTGATATCCTTCAAAACTCTTTAATGAATCGAGCATAGTAGGGAGATTTTCTGATATTTCTTGTTTGCGACTTCCTGCCAAAACTGATATAATAGGTTTATTTTCCAGATTATTAGCCTTTATAAAGTCATCAAACTTCTCACCTTTGTAGTCCCTATCAGCAATTGCATCTACGGTAGGATTTCCAATATAGTGAGTTTTATAGTCATGTTTTTTATAAAAATCAACTTCGAAAGGCAGAATAAGCAGCATCTCATCCACATACTTCTTGAATGACTTGACCCTATATTCTTTCCACGCCCATACTTTAGGTGCTATATAGTAGTAAACTGGCATACCAAGGTTTTCCTTCACATATTTTGCAATCTTGAGATTGAAGCCTGGATAATCTACCAGTATCACAACATCAGGATTGTATTCTGCAATATCTTTTTTGCATTCACTCATATTATTGAGAATAGTTTTTGCATTCATCAATACTGGAATAAAACCCATGAAGGCCATATCCTTATAATGAATGAGTGGTTTAGCATTACTTTGCTTAGCCATCAAATCACCACCCAAAAATCTAAACTCAGCACCAGCATCCAGTTCTTTTATAGACTTCATAAGATTTGAAGCGTGCAAATCTCCGGATGCCTCTCCTGCAATTATGTAATATTTCATATTAACAGAACTTTAATTCACGTCATTGTACAGTGTGTCACAATATAACATCGGCACACTAAAAGAAGTTTTAGAAGTCCCACTCATTCAGTGTCTCCATATATTTATACTCAGTCATGTCAATTTTAACTGGTACAACTGCAGCATAACCATTAGCCAGAGCCCATTCGTCTGATTTGTCATTATGTTCTTCCCAGTTTTCAAAGTTGCCAGTCATCCAAAATACATCTAGACCTATTCCATCGTGAGATCTCTTATATTCATTTACCCACTTACCCATAGTTTGAGAGGCTGTTTTAATTCCTTTTACTTCTCCTTTTGGCACATTTACGTTCAAACAGACTCCTTTTGGAAGTCCATTCTCTAAAACTTTTGCTGCCACTTTTTGAGCTACCTTGCAAGTCTCACTAAAATCTGCATTTGCCGAGTGATCACACAAAGAAACGCCAATGGATGGCACTTCAAATATACAACCCTCAATTGCGGCACCCATTGTGCCAGAATATATAACGCTGACTCCAGCATTTGATCCGTGGTTAATACCCGAGACTAACAAGTCTGGCTTTCGTTCTAAAAATTCATTTAGAGCAAGCTTCACGCAATCAACTGGAGTTCCATTGCAGTGAAAAGCAGTCAACCCCTCTTCCTCTCTGTATTTTCTTACGCGTAGAGGTGTTGATGTGGATATAGCAGATGACATGCCCGACTGATGCAGGTGTGGGGCAAACACAATCACATCTCCCAACTCACGCATCGCATCGATTAGCGAATTTATACCTTTGGCTTGATATCCATCATCGTTTGAAACAAGTATAAGAGGTCTTTTATTATTAGGTTCTTTCATAATCATTTTTTAGAAGACAAACTTAATGAATTTGACTGAACCTTCGTGTTAAAAAAATGTTAGATACATGTTAAACTAAAGAAGATGACTACACTAAAGGTTCAAAATAATTATCTTTACAAATTAATAAAATCTAAAATAAAAATCAAAAGTTCAATCATGAGAAAATTAAGTTTAGTATTTGCCCTTTTTTCCATTTCAGTTTTAATATTTGCTCAGGGTGTAAAACCTGTTAAGAATGTTATTGTGATGATTCCAGACGGAACATCGACTGGTGTTTATTCTGCTGCAAGATGGTATAAGATTTATAATAAGATGGGTGACAGACTTCATATAGATCCATTTTTCACGGGAACTGTAACTACTCACTCTTCCAATGCTCCTATTGGTGATTCTGCACCAACTGGCTCTACATATGCTAGCGGTGTATTGCAAAAAACTGGTAATGTGTCTATTTATCCAGAGGCAGACCCAAAAAATGATCTTTATCCTGTTGATGAAAACAGAACCTATCAGCCTGCTGCAACTATCTTAGAGGCTTCAAAAATAGTGGAGAATAAAGCTACGGGAATTGTTGTTACTTGTGAGTTCCCTCACGCTACTCCTGCTGACTTCTCGGCTCATTATTATAATAGAGGTCAGTATAAATCAATTGCTCCGCAAATGGCATATCAAAATCTTGATGTTATGTTTGGTGGTGGAAATGAAATCCTGACTGATGACATCAAACAACATTTTAAAAACAACGGAACCACTTTAATCCAAGATGACAAGAATGCACTGCTCAACTATAATAATAACGGAAAGGTTTGGGCACTTTTTGGTAACCGTGCTTTACCTTATGACATAGACAGAAATCCAGATAAGGTTCCTTCGCTTGCAGAGATGACCGAGAAGGCTATTCAGCTTTTATCAAAAAATGAAAATGGATTTTTCTTGATGGTTGAGGGTAGTCAGGTTGACTGGGCAGCTCATGCTAACGACGCAGTGGGCATGATAACTGAGCTAATAGCTTTTGATGATGCAGTAGGCAAAGTTATGGATTTTGCAATAGAAGACGGAAACACAGCGGTTGTTATTATGTCCGACCATGGTAATAGTGGTTTCACAATCGGTTCGTATGATTGTGGTGGATATGACAGACTTTCTATAGAACAGCTTTTTGGAGCAGTCTCAGACTACAAGCTTAGTGCAAATGGCTTGGAATCTATAATGCTTGAAACTGATCCTAAAGATATAAAAAGCGTATTCAAAGAATACACTAATATAGACTTGACAGATGATGAAATTAAAACTCTGATTACATCAAAGAACTATAAAAAAGAGACCGACTATATGGAGGTTTCGAATAGTGAGAATATGGGGCGTAGCATTATTAAGATTATGAACTCAAGAACATGTTTTGGTTTTACTACCGGCGGTCATACGGGCGAAGAGACATTGCTAGCTTCATATCATCCTCAAGATGATATCTTGAGAGGAAATGTTCGCAATGTGGATGTCAATAAATATTTGGTGGAAGTATCAGGACTCAATCAAACCCTGCAAGAAATAGGTGATGAAATATTCGTTAAACATACAGATGTGTTTGAAGGATACTCATACAAGATTGACATGAAAGATAAGGATTTCCCACTATTGAAAGTAAAGAAGGGTAAAAACACTCTTGAAGTAAAAGCCTTCTCGTCTGTAGCAAAACTTAATGGCAAACCCTTTGACATAGGCTCGGTGGTAGTTTATATAGATAAGAATGATACATTCTATCTTCCTAAGAGCTTAAAAGAGAAATTAAAATAATAACTCATTCCAATAAATAAGAAAAGCGGCTTCAAAGCCGCTTTCTTTATTTATCGTCATCTAAAACTATTTCTCCTAAAAATGATATTGGTTGTCGCTTAGAGTCTATTACTCTTAGTCGTGCTTCTCCGTTATCCCATATATCAAATGTCAAAGAAATATTATCACCCTTTTCCTTTACATTAATGTCCAAAATCCAATTTCCCTTTTTCTTTCCTTTTGTCACCTCATAGTCAAAATCAGTGCTATTAATCTTTATCCCTCCGTCGGATGGATTCATAGGTGCAGTATATGCCCTGCCGTAATATGGAAGATAAGCATAAACGGTGTCGGTTGAAACTTTAGCCTCATAGAATGAAGAAAGATAAATTGATTTGTAAGAAGTGGGATAAGCATAATTAGCTTTGAAAGTAAACTTCATCTTATCAACCTTCTCTGCTACCTTATTTGCAATTTCCAGCTTTTGAGCAGCAGTTTGAGATGCACCACATGAACTCAGTAATAACACTGATGACATTAGTGCCATTAAATAAATCTTTAATTTTGGTTTCATAATAATTGGTTTTTATCTTTATAACTATTATGAAAACAAATCTTATGAGAAAATGTTTCTAAAAGGGTGATAAATCAGTAAATGTATTTATTAGCATATAAAATACTAGTAAGCAAACAAAAACAACAAATGAATACACTACAAAGCTGTCTGTAACATTAGAATAAAAGTGAGAAATAATTATAGACAAGAAGGCTAGTAAAATATAAATCCAGAAGATTGTTTGAAACAAGAATACTACATGTAGAAGCAATGATAACAAAATGATAGACATGCTTAGGTATAGTATCTTCTTGGTTAAACTTCGGTCCCTTATAATCTGTCTGTTATCAACTGATATGAAATAAATGATCAGGAATAATATTACGCCAATGAAACCCCATTGTGGCACTTCAAAAAACGGAACATACGAGAAATCGTAAATCTTTACCAACTCTATAAATGGAAGTGTGAAACCTTTCAAATTGTCAGCAAACACATAAAATGCAAATACAATCCAATAAACTACGCTAATGCCAAATATTGAAGCAAATATAGATCTTAAATTTATTCGAGAAAGGACTTTAAGCCCAATCATCCAAATCGGAATAAGCAGTATTGCATATACCTGAAACATACTGCTCATTGCTATGAGAGCACTAAACTGAAATGTATATTTATTGATACGGTTTGACTGATAAGTGGAAAGTAGCGGGAACATCGACCAGAGCACTAATATCAATGCTGGCAGATCTGGAGTAAACCTAAGAAATACCGGATGTACGCTGAATATCAATAGAGGAATATAGAATGGCATCGAAGATCTCGTTCTAATTATACCAAATCTATTATTCAACTCTGAAATAAGAAACGCAATGAAAAAAACAGATATGGTACTCAGCACTAAAGAAAGAAAAGGATATTGCTGAAGATGCGGTTCTATATTTTGCCAAGCAAAGTTTGAATGTCCTATTGGGGTGGTTGATAACCCTCTTTTGGAAAACATCAGAAAACGTATCAGAATTACTATAATTGAAGCCACTACTGATATAAATCGTGACTCAATAAAGTATGTATTAAAGTTGCGTTTTAATTGTCTATTCATCAGTCTCTCTATTCTTATATTTATTTTAAGTCAAATCCAATATCTTTGCGGCAGTAGCTGCTTTCAAACTTTATCTTATCAATACTATGATATGATTTTGTCAGTGCCTCCTCCATAGTATTGCCATATGATGTAATAGCCATAACTCGTCCGCCAGCAGTTTCAATTTGATTATTATTAATCTTTGTTCCAGCGTGAAACACAATAGAATCACTTACCTCTTCAACGCCAGTTATGATTTTACCATTCTCATAATCTCCTGGATATCCGCCCGACACCATCATGACAGTGGTTGCAAAGCGATTGTCTATAACTAGCTCTGATTCGTCTAATGTCTCGTCAGAAACGGCTCTGAATAGTTCCACCAAATCTGATTTTATAAGTGGCATCACCACTTCAGTTTCAGGATCACCCATTCTCACGTTATATTCTATAACTTTAGGCTCATTTTTAACTTTGATAAGTCCTATAAAAACAAACCCTTTATATTCCAACTCTTCGTTTCTTATACCTTCGATGGTGGGGATTACAATTTGCTCTTCCACTTTTTGCATAAACGCTTCATCGGCAAACTTCACAGGAGATACGGCACCCATCCCGCCCGTGTTTAGTCCAGTGTCACCTTCGCCAATTCGTTTATAATCCTTAGCAACGGGAAGTATCTTATATGATTTGCCATCAGTGAGCACAAATACTGAACATTCAATTCCATCAAGAAACTCTTCGATAACAACTCTATTGCCCGCATCTCCAAACATGCCTCCAAGCATTTCGTTGAGCAATCTCTTCGCTTCAGTTATATCATCCACAATCAAAACACCCTTTCCGGCAGCGAGTCCGTCAGCCTTCAAAACATAGGGTGGCTCAAGAGATTCCAAAAACTCGTAACCCTCTTGCAGATTGTTGGGCATTATAGTTTTGTGTCGAGCCGTAGGGATATTATATTTGTTCATGAAGTCCTTTGCAAAGTCCTTGCTACCCTCCAGCTGAGCTCCTTTTTTTGATGGTCCAATGATAGCAATGTGCTTTGTTGCTTCATCGTTTTTAAATTCGTCATACACCCCTTTCACCAAAGGAACTTCAGGGCCTACCACTATCATATCAATATTGTTGAGCAATGAGAACTCTTTGAGCGACTTAAAGTCGGTTGGCGAAATATCAACATTTTCACCAACAAGTGCTGTTCCAGCATTACCTGGGGCTATATATAGATTATTCAGGTGTTTGCTACTTTGCATGTGCCACGCAAAGGCATGCTCGCGACCACCTGAACCAAGAATAAGGACGTTCATTATAAACTAATTTGTTTTAATTTAATTGGGTAATTCACTACAAATTACAAAATTAATAAATTAAAACTGAAATGTAGCTACAAAACACAACCTAACTGATGAGTGTAGAGCTAATCAGTGAGTGCAATATTTTCAAAATATCGTGCCCTAATTTTTATTTCGATGTTTCACAATTTCACACTTGCCCAAATCGTTTCATTACGCTTTATTGCAAAAGTATTAATTACCTCCCTTTTTTGGATTTCTATATCTAGTTTTTTATTTTGAGATAAAGCAGATTCAAACACTAACACTTAGATATTTGACCAACTTTTAGATCATGCAAAGTGGCTGAAACATATTTTTTGTAAGTTCTTTTTTACCCTATATTCTGTCACATAGTATCATATTTTGCCTAAATGGTTAATAACAAGCATTATAAGTTTTTATTTTATTCTAAAAGTGCTGTGAATGGTACAATAACCATTTTTTGTTGAGCCTAAATTGCATGCAAATGTCCTAATAAAAAGTGGTTATTGCACTATTCACAACCGAGTGTGCAAAATAAACTTTTTTATTAGCAACTTCCTATTCATTTTTTGCCAAACTAAAAGTGGTTATTGCATCATTCACGAGTGAATAGACCAAAAACAATATTTTATTTCATGGTTACGACTCCATTTACGCCAAATAAAAAGTTGTTTTTCTATCATTCACGACCATTTGGGACAAATAAAATTGTTTTTTTAGCCCTAACGAGTCATTATGGGATAATAAAAAATATTTTTTTATACCACAAACTAATGTTTTTGACCGAAAAAAAAGTATAATAGCAGCAATCCTAAAATATCACTATGAATAAATTCTAACATATTATACCTCAACATCGAGAGTAGATGAAATAAAGAATAGTTTTAATTCCTAATTTTGCATTTATATGCAAAAATGACTATCACATCATTTACACTAATTATTTTTATCTTTGCAATATGAAAAATAATAGAATTACAGAATTATTTGAAATTAAATATCCAATCATTCAGGCAGGAATGGTTTGGTGCAGTGGATGGAAATTAGCTTCGGCAGTTAGTAATGCTGGTGGATTGGGCTTGATAGGTGCAGGGTCGATGTATCCCGATGTGCTTAGAGAGCATATTCAAAAATGTAAACAGGCAACCAATAAGCCTTTCGGGGTTAATGTTCCTTTGATGTATCCTCAGGTGGAGGAAATAATGCAGATTATTGTTGAGGAAAAAGTGCCTGTAGTGTTCACTTCAGCAGGAAATCCTAAAACATGGACAGGTCATTTACAATCCAATGGCATAAAAGTTGTTCATGTGGTGTCAAGTTCTTATTTTGCTCAAAAATCTGCTCAAGCGGGTGTGGATGCCATAGTTGCCGAAGGATTTGAGGCTGGAGGACACAACGGACGTGAAGAAACCACAACATTAGTTCTTATTCCCCAAGTGAGCAAAGCTGTTGACATTCCTGTGATAGCTGCAGGCGGGATAGCCACAGGTGCGGCAATGGCTGCAACATTTGCACTTGGTGCCGAAGGTGTGCAGATTGGTACTCGATTTGCACTAACTAACGAAAGTTCTGCCAGCGATGTATTTAAAAATCATTGCTTGTCGCTTTCTGAAGGTCAAACAGTGTTGTCTCTAAAAAAAGTGAGCCCCACCAGGTTGATTAAAAATAACTTTTATGATCAAGTGAAAGAGATGGAGGATAGAGGAGCTTCTGCTGATGAAATGCGAGAACTACTGGGACGAGGCAGAGCCAAAAAGGGAATCTTTGAAGGAGACCTTGAGGATGGAGAGCTGGAAATAGGACAAGTAGCTTCATTGGTTCATGAAATTGTATCTGCTAAGCAGGTTGTTGACGAAATTGTGAAGGAATATAACGATACAATTAATTCACTTGCAGAAGCCTTAATTATGCAACCATCATCAAATAATTATGAAAAGGTATAATATACTCATATTGGCAATAGCCTTTGCAGTTCAGTTCATCGCAGCCCAACAATCAAAAGAGTTTACGCTTGACGAATTGATTCCCGGAGGCAAATCATACTATCAGTTTACGCCACAAATGGGCATACAATATCAGTGGTATGGCGATAAATTGATTAGTATCAAGGGAGATTCGGTGTTTGTAACACCAAATCCATTGAAGCAGGATAGGAGAGAGCTCTTTTTTACTATGGGCTCAATTGCTGGAGATGGAGAACGTGTATATTCTCCATCATTCCCAAAAGACAATTCGTCTATTGTAAGATTCTACACAACCAAAGGCGTAGCTTTTTATGACATAGAGAGCAAGCAAAGGGTGGCTAAATTTGATTATCCCGCTGGCAGCGAAAATCACACAGTGTCGCCAAATAATAGATTTGTGGCCTACACTAAGGGTAACAACCTTTTTATTATTGATGCTGAGGGAGCTGAGACAGCTATATCTGTTGAAAAGAATAAAGACATAGTTTTTGGCCAAGCCGTTCATCAAAGAGAGTTTGGTATCGAGGGCGGAATATTTTGGTCGCCCGACGGAAACAAATTAGCGTTCTATCGCATGGATGAGTCCATGGTCGAGGATTATCCATTAGTAGATATGTCGGCACGCGAAGCTAAACTAAAGGATTATAAGTATCCAATGGCAGGAATGGCAAGTCATCATGTCACATTGGGGGTCTATGATACTGAAACAGGTACTACAACATATATGCAGACTGGCGAACCTGATGAGCATTATCTTACAAATGTGGAATGGAATCCCGAAAGCGATGCCTTATACATTGCCGAGCTTAACAGAGATCAGAATCATATGCACCTTAATAGATATAATGCTATTTCAGGTGAGTTTGACAAGACCTTATTTGAAGAATCTCATTCAAAATATGTGGAGCCTGAAAATCCGGTAATGTTCATAAAAGGCAATAACAGCCAGTTTGTGTGGCAAAGTAAGCGTGACGGATATAATCATCTTTATCTATATGACTTGTCAGGTAATGTTATTAAACAATTAACAAGTGGTGATTGGGAGATTACAGATGTAATTGGTTATGACGACAAGGGGCAGAACTTATATTTTATCTCGACAAATCCCACACCTATGGATAGACATGTTTATAGTGTGAATATTCGTAATGGTAAGATTTCGGAATATACCACAGTCGAAGGCATTCACTCAGCAACTATAAGTGGTAGTGGTAGATTTATTATAGATAGATATTCTGCAAATAATAATCCTGGCACGATTGAATTGATAGATACGAAGACCAAAAAACATTCACTATTGGCTCAGTCAAGCAATCCGTTTAAAGATTATTCCGTTCCTATGGTTGAAACTGGAACTATCAAAGCTGCTGACGGAATAACCGACCTTCACTATAGAATGGTGAAGCCTGCCGATTTTGATGAAAGCAAGAAATATCCTGTTGTTATCTATGTTTATGGTGGTCCTCATTCTCAAATGGTGCAAAACAGATGGCGTTACGGTTCAGGTGGATGGGAGTTTTATATGGCACAACAAGGTCACATAGTGTTTGTAGTTGACAATAGGGGCACAAGTTATCGCGGATTCGAGTTTGAGAATGTAACACATCGTCAACTTGGTGTAGTAGAGGCAAAAGATCAGATGAGCGGAGTTGAATTTCTAAAGTCACTTCCTTTTGTTGATTCAGAAAAAATGGGAATTCATGGCTGGAGCTACGGCGGATTTATGACAATCAATATGCTTTTGCGATATCCCGATGTTTTCAAGGTAGGAGTAGCTGGTGGTCCTGTGATTGACTGGAAGTATTATGAAATAATGTATGGCGAGCGATATATGGATTCACCCCAAGACAATCCCGAAGGGTATAAAGAAACCAGCTTGTTGGAGAAAGCCGACAAGTTGAAATCTCGTCTGCTTATTATTCATGGTGACGAAGACCCAGTGGTTGTGATGCAGCATAGCATGCAGTTTCTAAAGTCAGCAGTATCTTCAGGCACGCACCCCGATTTTTTTGTGTATCCAGGACACGAACACAATGTGATGGGAATAGACAGGGTGCATCTACACGAACATATAACTCGCTATTTTGATGATTTCCTGAAGTAGAAAGATTTGCTTGTTGCAGTAGCAATATAATAAAATGAAGGTACAAAAGTTATTTTTTGTACCTTTGCCTTTACTTATGCAGTACGAACTTTTTCAAACAGAACAATTTACATTCTTTAGTCTTGGAAGTGGCAGTTCAGGCAATTGCTACTATCTGGGCAACTCACGATATGGTATCCTAATTGATGCTGGTGTTGGTCCTCGTATTATCAAAAAGCGTCTTTCTAGGCATGGAGTTGATATGTCTTCCATTTGGGCAGTTCTTATCACTCATGATCATTATGATCATATCAAATCAGTTGGTCATATTGGCGAAAAAAACAACATCCCAGTGTATGCAACTAAAGGTGTGCACCGAGGTATCAATCAGACTCCACTCGTGAAACACAAACTTAATGGTTCGGCTAGATACATTGATAAGAATAAGCCATTTATGATTGAAGATTTGAAGATAACAGCATTCCCAGTTCCTCACGATAGCACCGAGAATGTGGGTTACTTTATAGAATTTGGTAATCAAAAGCTTATGATTGCTACTGATGTGGGAAAAATTACTGATGATATCAAGCATTATATGGTTCAAGCTAATCATTTAGTTATTGAAAGTAACTATGACGAGGAAATGCTGACTACCGGACGTTATCCATATCATCTGAAGCAGCGTATCACTAACGGAACGGGACATTTGAGCAACCAACAGACTGCTGACTTCTTAGCAGAAAATTTTTCGCCAAAGCTTAAGAATATCTGGCTGTGCCATCTTAGTGGCGATAATA
The DNA here is from genome assembly GCA_964345875.1 of uncultured Proteiniphilum sp. GTDB lineage: Bacteria > Bacteroidota > Bacteroidia > Bacteroidales > Dysgonomonadaceae > Petrimonas. The sequence continues at coordinate 9,339 of CAYFTB010000019.1, read as the reverse complement.
ATTATCCTCAACTAGCATACGATACAGTTGCTCATGAGTTGGTACGCAAAGGGGTTAAAGTTGGTAAAGAGGTTGCATTATCTGTTTTTCACCGCAATGAGCTGTCAGAAAAAACTTTATTGTAAATATTCATTCTAATAATCCAGATACAATATGAAAGTGTTGTTTCTTTTTAGTGGTATTCCTCATTATTTGAATGCCTTATTGAACAAGATATCGGCAAAGGGTATAGATATTTCAGTTGTCGTGCCTGCTACCAAGAGTTCAGCTTTGGGAAAAGGTGTAAAGACTATTGAGAAGAAATCTGACAACTACAAATATATTGAAACAGAGGAGAAAACATCGCTTATCGGGAAAAAATATTTTCCTAATCTGGATAAAATCATAAATGACGAGAAACCTGATATCTTGGTTGCTGGCTGGCCTTACTTTCTTGCTATAGCAATGCAGCCCAAATTACGCAAAGCTATAAAGGATAACAGTGTGAAGTTTGTTATGCGTGAAATTCCATTTCAGACACCTCCATACAAAAAGATAAGAGAATATTTCAGCGATAATCCCATGTATGATGAGGATATGAATTTGATGAGCAGAGGTTTACCTTTCTATATCAGACAGTTTTTGGTGATGAAGCTGCGTAGGTATTGTTATCAGAAAGCAGATGGAGCATTGTTATATTCCTCAGTAGGAAGGAATATAATTACTTCATATGGAATTGACAATGAACGCGTGTTTGTAACATTTAATTCAGGAGACACGGATGCATTGATTGAGGAAAAGCAAAAGATTCAGGATTTATCACATATACTGCCTACTAACTCAAAACGTATTATACACATTGGTCGTCTGGTAAAGTGGAAACGGGTGGATCTGCTGATTGATGCTTTTGCATTGGTGGTTGGCAAACATAACAATGCTGAACTCATAATATTGGGAGATGGTCCCGAAAGAAAAAATCTGGAACAACAAGCAAATGATTTGGGAATTGATGAAAATATTAAATTTGTTGGTGCTATTTATAATCCCATAGAAATAGGTCGCTATATGGATGTATCATCAGTATATGTACTTGCTGGAATGGGTGGACTATCCATAAATGATGCTATGACCTATGGTCTGCCTGTTATTTGCTCCGTGTGCGATGGCACCGAGAAAGACTTGATTGAAAATGAAGTGAATGGTCTGTTTTTTGAGGAGAATAACAAAGATGATTTAGTTGAAAAAATATTGACTTTGGTTGAAAATAATGACTTGAGAACAAAAATGGGTCTTGCATCGGAAAAAACAATTTCTAGCAAAATCAATTTAGATTCAGTGAGTGACAGATATATTGATTCATTTAAAAAGATAATCTCATTTTGATGTCGGGCATTTGCTATCAACATTGATGTGAGATAAAACAAGACTAATAATGAAAATTCTTATCATTAGCACTTCAGATTTAATAGGCGGAGCAGCAATTGCAGCCTTTCGCTTGATGCAAGGTCTGAACGAGAATGGAGTTAAAGCCAAAATGCTAGTATTGGATAAGTTGTCCAAAAATGATAATATTACCCACGTAGGTAGAAAATTATCAAACAAATTGAATTTTTATTATGAACGCTGGCAGATATTCACCAAAAATAAGTTTTCTCGAAATAATCTATTTGATATTTCCATTGCCACTACCGGTGTTTCCGTTACCAATAGACTAGATTTTAAAGAGGCAGATGTTATTCATTTGCACTGGATAAACCAAGGGATGCTATCATTAAATGAAATTGGTGAAATATTGGCTTCGGGAAAGAAAATAGTGTGGACAATGCACGATATGTGGGCTTTTACGGGTATTTGTCATCACGCAGGAACCTGCACAAACTATCAAACGGACTGTGGAATGTGTCCTTACCTGTTATCGCCATCCCAAAATGACTTATCATATAAGATATTCAAGAAGAAGCAAAGTGTTTTTGCAAATGGTCAAATCACTTTTGTTGCATGTAGCAACTGGCTCAGAGATTTAGCTGAATTAAGCCCTCTTACTGAGAATCATTTGCTCACTTCTATTCCAAATCCTATCGACACTACAAAGTATTGTCCGCAAGATAAAAGCATAATTAGACAACAGTTAAACTTGCCTGATGATAAAAAAATTATACTGTTTGCGGCAGCAAAAGTTTCGGACAAGCGAAAAGGTATTGATTATCTTATTGAAGCTGCAAATATATTACTATCAAATAATAAAGACAATATAATCTTCCTAATGGCTGGAGGTAATGGTGATGTTATCGCATCGCAACTTCCACTATCTGCTATTAATATGGGATATGTGGATTCGGCACAAATGATGAACCTATACAATGCTTCTGACTTGTTTGTAACTCCTTCACTTCAAGAAAATCTTCCTAATACGATAATGGAAGCAATGGCGTGCGGCACGCCATGTGTGGGTTTTGATATTGGCGGTATTCCCGAAATGATTCAACATAAACATACTGGGTATATTGCCAAATACAAAGATGCAAAAGATTTATCCGACGGAATATCATGGGTTTTATATGATTCTGATATTAACCTATTATCTGAAAAGTCGAGAGAATTTGCCGTTAAAAATTACTCACAGGAGCAGATTGTAAAACAATACATAGATTTATATAAATAATTATGGATAACACAAAGACTTTATCCGTTATCACTGTCACATTCAATGCAAAGCAAACTCTATGCAGAACTCTGGAGAGTGTCAGAAGTCAAACATATCCTTATATTCAGCATGTCATTGTTGACGGAAACTCTAAGGATGGGACTATTGACATAATCAGAAAGTACGCTAGCAAAAAAACAAAATGGATTAGTGAGCCAGATAAAGGACTTTATTTTGCGATGAATAAAGCAGCTATGCTTGCAGATGGTAGTTATCTTTGTTTCCTTAATGCAGGTGATACTTTTTATTCAACAGACACGGTGGAGAAGCTGATGAATAGTTTTAATTTTTATCATAAGCCTGACATACTTTATGGTGAGACGGCTATTGTTGATGATATGGGCAACTTTATGCACATGCGACGACTTAAAGCACCAGATTCGCTAAACTATAAAAGTTTTATGCAAGGAATGTTGGTTTGTCATCAGGCTTTCATTGTCAATAAAAGACTTTATCAGCCATATGACACTGCATACCGGTTTTCATCAGACTTTGATTGGTCAATTAGAATGATGAAAAATGCTGGATATATACACAACTCTCACTTAGTGCTTATAAATTATCTGAATGAGGGGCTAACAACTACAAACCGAAAAGCCTCACTCAAAGAGCGGTTTAATATAATGAAAAAGCACTACGGATTAGCATCAACAGTTATGCACCATTTTTGGTTTGTGATAAGGGCAATCATTAAAAGATAATTATAAATAGATTATGGAAAGAAGAAAGCTGCTTGTAGAAGAGCTAAATAGGATAAGTACTGAGGAGTTTCACGAGACCACAAAAATACCTCTAACAATTATATTGGATAATATCAGAAGCAAGCATAATATTGGCTCTGTATTTCGCACCAGTGATGCTTTTCTAGTTGAGGAAATCATGCTTTGTGGCATTACAGCAACACCTCCTGATGCAGAAATTCACAAGACCGCACTTGGTTCCGAAGATTCTATGAAATGGAGTTATCATAGAGATACCCTTACGGCTGTAAAAAATCTTAAAGAAAATGGATATACTGTTTATGCTATTGAGCAGACAGAGAATAGTATTTCACTAGAAACAATTGAGATAGATAATACAAAAAAGTATGCCATAGTTTTGGGACATGAGGTACACGGTGTACAGCAAGAAGTTGTGAATGCTTGCCACAATTGTATAGAGATTCCTCAGTATGGTACTAAGCACTCATTGAATGTTTCAGTTGCAAGCGGAATAGTTATCTGGGATTTCTTTAAACTTCTAAATTATTAAAAGTCCTTTATCGTCAATTCATCTATATATTTATCAACAATATCTGTAAACTTTTTAGCTCCTATCTCATTCAGATGCATAGCATCATAATAATCATCTTCGTAGAAGATATCTGACTCAGATAAATTTAGAAATTTCACATTGTCAAATGTGCTGGAAATATTCTCGCAAAATCTGTTACGCTCATCAATAAACCTTCTTTCAATTGTATTATTATATGATTTGTAATGTGGCGAACCTAGTAAGATAACCTTAATTCCACGTTCTTTGCTCTTTTCGCATATATCCTTCACATAATCATAGTTGTCACTAATAATTTGTAAATTTCTACTAGTCTCATCTATCAGTTTATTGTGTCGTTCACCTTCGGGTATACCATTATCCCAATCTTCGGTCTTATCTTTAGAAGAGTAGCTAAGTCCAAATCCCAAATCATCAACGGTTTTGTGTGTAACATCGCCTATACCTATTTGCCTTTTTAACCCTTGGAATGCAGTGCTAAATGTTTCTGTATTATGGAAGTATATTTCATATTTGTATTTGTTCTTACCTTGATGATATGGACTATCATAGTATATTGTATAATATTTAATCCTCCACCATTCGGTGCCGTTTTCCATAGAGCCACTAGGAGACCAGTAATCAATCCCTAATACCACATATTTAAGGGATTTCATTTGATCAATGTATTTGTTAAATATAAAATTGTCATACTTAAGAGATTGTGATACATGGGATGCATTAAATCCTTTCCATTTAGACATTTTAGGGTCGATGTCATAAAATATTGTGGATGGGCCAAGATATAATACATCTATTTCATTACTATTATTAGTAAGCCATGAACTCTTATATTCGTAATCGTTTGGTATTTTACGTATAGAATATTCTGCTACTACAGCAATCAGGCTGAGTGGAAGAAAGAAGAATAATAAAATTTCAATAACAAACTTTCTCATATTAATTTAAATACCTCCTATCTCTAAAATTGAAAATATATAAACCGTTGTTCTTCTCCGCTATATAATACCGTAACAATAATAATAGCCCAGAATAGTGCAATTCGTAGAAACTTATTACTAATAATCGAGTCTATTTGTAATGGGAATTCTTTATCTCTCTGTATCCATTCAAATGAGAACATCAATATAGTACATAAGAGTGTAGGCATTAGTGCTCTTAGTCCATCAGTAGTTAATGATAGAAATCCTGAGGGGTTAGCAATCCCAGAAATATATTGCCATGCCTGACCAATATTCTCAGCTCTAAATATCACTAGTCCAATTGTTACAAGAAGGAACGTAAATCCCATCTTTAATAAATCATTAAAGAAAGGTAATCCATACTTGTTGCTTTTTAATTTCTTTTTTCGTGCAAACGACCCACTAATAATTAAAGGTATAAATAGTAAACCATGATACAATCCAAAAATAGCAAATGTCCAATTAGCTCCATGCCAAACCCCTATAATAATCATATTGATAATTATTGCCATAATTAACCCCCAATTATTATAATTTCTGAATTTAACATTAAGAGGCATAAATACATAATCTGTCACCCATGATGTGAGTGATATGTGCCAACGCCTCCAAAACTCGGCAACATTACGAGCAAAGAATGGATAATAGAAGTTCTTTGTAATCTTGAATCCTAATATCTTTCCTACACCAATTGACATATCTGAATATCCTGAAAAGTCGGTGTACATCTGGACGCTATATAATAATGCTGCAATAAATAAAGTAACTCCACTCTGATTTGGAATATCTGACCATACTGAAGAGACAAAAACTGAAATATTATCTGCTATTAGAACCTTCTTAAAAAGACCCCATAAAACCTGTCTGCTCCCATCAACTGCAAGGTTATAATCAAATTTTCGCTTAGTGTTTAGTTGAGGAATAAAATCATTTGGTCTATCAATTGGGCCTGACATTATTGTAGGGAAGAACGCAACATAAGTAGCAAATGCTACAAAGTCCTTAGTGGGTTCTATTTTGTTACGATTAATCTCGATAGTATAACTAAGTAGCCTAAAGGTAAAAAAGCTTATTCCCAAAGGCATTATTATATTAAAAGAACTCCAGTTTGTCTGTAATCCTAACATTGAGAAGAAATCTGCAAAGGAGTCAATAAAGAAGTTCAGATATTTGAAATAAAATAATAATCCAACACCAGCAATGACGCTCAGAGTGGTATAACGTGATGACTGCTTGTCATTGCTCTTTGATATCTTTATTCCCAGATAGTAAAAAGTCAAAGATGATATAAACAGAATTGGTAACATTCGCCAGTCAGCAATTCCATAAAAGATATAACTTGCTAATAACAAGAGCCAGTTTTGAGCTCTTGTTTTCTCCTTTAAAGGAAAATAATAAATAGCAAAAACAATCGTAAAGAATAATAGAAAGCTGAAGGAATTAATAATCATATCATACTAATCTTTTAGTGGGTGTGAAATATTTTATTCAAGCTTACTTTCTACACTATTAATCATCTCTCCTATATTATTCCATGACAGAATTTCTTTAGAAGTAAACTTAATTTTGAAATGTTTTTCAACTGCAACAACTAGCTGAATATGTGTAAGAGAATCCCATCCTTCCACATCATTTGCTGTTGTGTCATCTGTCAACACCAGATTCTCTTCATCCAATATATCTCTAAAAATTTCTTGAACTTCACCATAAATTCTTGTTGTTTCCATTATTTGAAAGGTTTTATATTGTTGTAATAAAAGATTCTTTATATTGATAGCTATTCACATCCAATTCAAACAGATGTTTATTATCATTTGAAATCACATTAAATCCCAAACTCGGATAATGGTTGGCAACCATGTTATTCTTTGCTGTAGGAATATATTCGCCTACTATTCTTTTATATCCTCTATCTCTGGCATGTTTCACAATGGTATTAAGAGTAAAATTCTCCATACCTCTGCGTAATACTCTACAGCTCATAAACCATGTGTCTATGAAAATAGTATCCTTGTCTTTATGTTTTATAATGACAACACAAATCAATCCATTGTCTCCATACTTGTCAGTCAATGTAAAGCTGAAATTATGAAAGGCTTCATCATTGGATAATTGCTCAATTTCTGTCTCTGTATATCTAATTGTTCGCAAGTTAAACTGATTGCTTCTCTGTGATAGTTGTGATACCCTTGGAGTATTGAAAGTGTTAAATGGACGAACTTCTGATTTCATATCAAGGCTCTTTAGAAAATCTGCCTCGTTTGTGAAATTAAATTGAGCTATTGTTCTTTGCGATTCAATTTGGTATTGCTTGGTCCTATCTGCATCAGCACTTGAATAAGTAGCTGTCTCAAATAAGTTCAAACTATATAAATATTCAAGATATTGACCTGGATCCTCTGGCAGTTCAGGGACAACAACGTCAGGAAGATTTTCTCTAACTAGATTTCTCTCAAATGGATTGTCATCTAGAAAAACCATGGAATCAAAACCAATATTTAGAATAGATTGAATTTTACGAATATTATCTGCCTTATTATCCCAGTTCGCTACGAACACTGCTATATCATCTAGTCTTAGAACCATTTCAGGATGCTTTTCGAATGGTTCTTTTGCAGTGGATTCATTATTTTTAGAACATATAGCAATAATAACTCCTCGTTTCTTTAATTTTAAAGCCCATTCCTGAAACTCTGTAAAAGCTTTGCCAATTCCTAATTCATGTCCAAGTTGTATTTTTTCTAATCCATCATCACCAATCACTCCCCCCCACACGGTATTGTCTAAATCTAGTATAAGACATTTATTAAATTTGCCTTGCAATGACATTATTATATCCATGGTTCTATATGCAACATAAGGTAACGCCTCAATAGACAGTAACATCTCTGTACTTATGTACACAGAAGGATGAAACATCAAATCTCTTCCTAGTTTATTTTGAATTGTAGCAATATCACATATAAAAAAATTGGGAAAGTCTTGAGCGATATTCATCAGCTCATAATTGAGTTTTCGAACCTGATATGTAAATGAGTTTTGAGTTTTATTCGAATAGCTTCCGAAAATAGAGTCATCTATTTCTGGATAATTAAAATATATAATCCTTGATTTAGTTGAACCACAAATATATTTAACAAACTCTAAACGTTCGTTAGCAAGAGAACTTTGTTCTTCAGCAGCTAGCTTATTGTATTTTGATAACAACTTATGTGTTGACTGAAACACAATAATATAATCAGGAGCAAAGTCATATAATTCAGATGTAGGATCCATAAGCTGACGTTCAACCTGATTATAGTCAGCTTCAAACATATCGATATTATAACCTTGTTCTACTGCTACACCCTTTATTGCTGTTGCCAAAAACTGTGTCGCACTATCACCCAATAAGGCTGCCTTAAGTATAGGCAACTTAAGAGTATCCTTTTTGAGAATTCTTTGGAGTTCTCTGAACGTACTTATCATCTGATTATTTTAAATAGTTAAAGTTCTTGTTCGATTTTATCAGATATTTTCTCGCAACGACATAATTCATGTGAACTTGCCTTCTGTTCGTCTTGCTTAACGAAAATGTTGATATATTGTTCATAGCATACACAAACTACAAAGACATTCAGGTTTTGGTTCTTAATATGTCTCTTTCGTAACCCATTACTGGATATATGTATGTAATCTAAAAGAAGAAAGCCGTGATAATATTATGTCTATTAGCTAATAACTTATATTGGATGTTGGTAGTCAATCACAAAAATAAGTTATACCCTCATATTTTACAACAAGATATTTTTAAATTTGTTCTGAAAGTATTACACTTTAATAATATTCTGTTGCTTTTTTATATTTTGAGTTATAAATTATTATTTCATGAATATTTTTCGTAATCTTGTATTCTATACTTGAATTAAAGGCAAATGTGTATGGCTTCACATTCTGTTCGTACTTCAAAAAGACCTTACGCTCTTAAAGTGGTGTCTAACAATGATAATATTGATAAAGGTGAGCTAGCTCAAATAGTTATACAAGTTGTTGACGAAGATGGTGTACAAGTAATGCTGTCTGACGATGAAATTACTTGTAATATAATTGGTGAAGGTGTTCTTATGGGGCTTGAGGCAAGCAACAACCGCGATATGAGTGATTACACCGATAATTCACAAAGGGTTTTTCATGGACAAATACTTGCCTATATAAAATCAAAAGGGACCGGAAATGAAGAGATCAAAGTAAGATTTTCCTCTCCTTGGCTGAAATCAGCAGAAACAACAATTAAGGTAAATTAAGACAAACATAACGTTGCAAAAGCTGCTACAAAACAAGAGAGCCATAGAATCTGCAAAAATTCTATGGCTCTCTAATTTCATATATATTTATTAAAGATAAAAGCCAGCATTAATATTCATTAGGCTGGATTATCTCCAT
>CAYFTB010000018.1:0-26856 GCA_964345875.1 uncultured Proteiniphilum sp. | reverse complement strand
ATGGGCATTTACAGGTTGAAAAAACTTTTTAGTGTTATCAACTAAGCACAAAAAAAAGCACTCATTTTAATGAGTGCTTTTGTAAATTTATAGATTAAATAAGAGTTCTTATTCTGCTGCTGGCTCCACACTTTCTGCCTCACCAGTAGTTTCTTCGTTGCTTTCTTCTTCCACGGGATTGTTTGCCGCTTCAAGTTCTGCTTTTTTCTTGGCAATCTCTTCTGCCTTTTTCTTACTTATCTCTTTTTCTGCTTCTAAGCGAGCTTTCTCTTCTGTACGAGCAGTTTCTTCTACCTGACTCTTAACTTTATTAGTTGCTTGTAGCTTATTGTTCATCCAAGCATCAAATCTTTTTTCAGCTTCAGCCTCATTGAAAGCACCTTTTGCTACTCCACCTATTAAGTGTTTCTTAAGTAGTACTCCTTCGTTAGAAAGGATGTTACGTACAGTGTCGGTAGGTTGAGCACCTACTTGCAGCCAATACAAAGCTCTGTCGAAGTCTAAAGTGATTGTAGCAGGATTTGTGTTTGGATTGTAAGATCCTATCCTCTCAATATACTTTCCATCTCGTGGAGCTCTGCTATCTGCAACGATAATCTGGTAGAAAGCGTAATTTTTACGACCTCTTCTTTGTAAACGCAGTTTTGTTGCCATTTAGTTGATCTTTATAAAATGAATTAAATTTGTATTTGCGAGTGCAAAGGTAGTGAAACATTTGTAATCGGCAAATGATTTGTAATACTAAATTCAACTGTATAGTTAATCATATAGTGCATATTAGAAATGCCATATACTCACGACAGTATATTTTGGGGTAATACTACTTGTCCTTGTTGTATTAAATTCATTAGTGTTGACAGTGTAGAATTCCACTTTAATATTTAAGTATTGATATCTAGTTTATTATCTGAATGTTTTTATTGATCTTGAGAGTTAGTTGTTTATGTTTTCTTATTTTTAGGTATGAATTAGCTAGTAGATTCTATCCGTTCACATCACGAACGATACAAATCTACATGTGAAATTTTATTGTATAAGGCACGAACAGTCCAAATCTACATGTGGATTTGCATTGTATAAGATGCGAACGGTGTAAATTTAGAAGTGAATTTCTATTGTATAAGACAAATACAATAGGATTATAGCATTAGTTTTAACCATCCACACTTGGTTTTATTATTCCCAGATGATTATTAGGTTATTATTGATTTAGTTTAATTGTTTCAGATATAATGGTTGGGCGTAGAGGGGATGAGTTCTTCCTGTTAGTACGTATCCGTAGAGATGCACAAGGATGCATCCCTACGAAATAAAGGTTTTTTGAATGGTGACGAGGTGGTTTTTTGTTTATATTCGTATATAACGATTATAATGTATTTAGCTAGATTGTATTGCTACTGTCGAAAGATATAATTAGTTTTCTGTTTTTCTCAGCTTCAATATTCTTTTGCCCGAAATAGACTGGCGTAAGTTTATAAGGAATCTTTGGCTTGGATTTGATTTAATATATGTTTCAATATGTCTTTGACGTTTGTCTTCTAAAATTTGGTCAATCTCAATTAGTATTCCTGATTCTTCTACATCGCCAAATTCATCATTAATTGCTGTGCCAAAGAAGCGCATATACGGAGATAGGCCCATGTATGCATTGATTAGAGGGGGAATATTTAGTCCCATGGCTCTTACTTCTCTGTTTAGAATTTTATAATCATCTTTGAAAGTGTTATTTTTAAACAGTTCTTCCATTTTCTCGATGTCTGTATTTGTTGTTAGTGGATTGATAGGAGATATAAGATTGTCGGGGTCTGGGAAATGTTTTCTCATGAAATACAGAATCATATTGCGTGCCTCACTATTGTATGTTCCGTACATTGTTACTTTGCCAAAAAAGTATTTTAATGAAGAGTCAATAACGGTTAGAGCTCCTAGTCCGTCCCACAAATTGTCAAGTGCAAATATGCCTTTTCGGCTGTGCAGTGTTGATTGATATTCAAGTGTTACGAATGAACGTCCCAGCTCGACAGTGTAAGGTAGAAAGTCATTAATAAATTGGTCAGAGAAATTTAGAAGGTGAGCAGTTGCAAGCATAGGCCTTCCATTTTCGTCTAAGTCAACATTCTTGCCAGTAATAAAACGATAGCCACCAAGAATATCTTCCTTCTCGGGATCCCATACAATGAGTTGATGATACGGATTTTCCATAACATCATATTTGTCAATATCGGCTTCAAGCCCAGTTCCACCACCGTAATGTCTGAATGCAATTTCGCGAAGTCGTCCAACCTCCTTCATAAGGTTTGGTGAGTCGTGAGCAGTGAATATGTAGATTTCATTGTCGGCTTTGTTGGTTGTTCTGACTCTATTGCCAACAGTCAACTCTCTTTTGATAAGATCCTTATCAATAGGTTGAATTATTTTTTCCATATTATTCTATTGTTTTGATGGTAGGCTGTAAACTATATTTTTGATTTCATCTGCCCACTGTGAAGGAGTTTTTGATTTGTCTAATGATTCCCATTTAATTGGTTTGCCGAATCTTATTTTAAATACTTGGCCTTTGTTTTTAAACATTTCGCCGGGTAGATAAATCAATTCAACATTAAACTTTATGCCTAATGCCTTGCGTGTATTTGCAAAATTATAGAAGAAGTTAGAGTTATAAGCCTCGAAATGTACTGGGATGATATCCCGTTTATATTCTCTAGCTTTGGATACAAAACTTTTCATCCACTCCAAATCTTTGATTTTGCCATTTACTTTTCTAGAACACAATCCTGCTGGGAATGTTATGACTTGATTTTCAGATTCGTATGCTTGGTTTATTGCTTCGGCTGACTTTTTAGCTTGGCTACCATATTTGTTGATAGGAACAAAAATTGATTCCAGATTTTTTATATTAAGTAATACATCATTTACCAAATACCTAATTTTGCTATCATACTTTTCTCCCAATATTACAGACAAGCAAATTCCATCCAGTCCTCCAAGAGGGTGATTTGATGCAAACACAAATTTCCCATTTTCGGGGATATTTTCTTCATCAATTACTTCTAGTTTTAGTTTAAATTCGTTGTCAACTAAAGCTCGCATAAACTCAACACCATCTAGGTCGATATTGCGTTCTATGATATCATTCAGATCATCTTGATGAATTGTTTTTTTAAGATAATTAATTGCAAATTTTGGAATTTTATTGAAGTGTTTTTTTGTTTTTGACTTTAAAACACTTTCAATATCTAGCTTATAATCAGTATTGTTAGCCATATTCGTGATAATATTGTATGACAAAAGTACTAATTAATTAAAAATAAACAATATCCTGAGCTTTTAAATGTTTTAAGCTAACATTATGAGTATAGTGTGGAAAAAGTATTTCTTATGTAAGTAGTTGAAATATAGGGATATTATGTGCTGTTGATAACTTTTTTGAAAAATGTGTGTGGAAAAGTGGGGCGAAGTGGTTTTATTTTGTAATTTTACCGTTAAATCATTCATAATAAAAGAACATGGTGCAGTTTTTGGGAAATATAGAGGCTAAGATTGATGCGAAAGGTCGTATCTTTGTGCCTGCTATTTTTCGTAAACAGCTACAAGGTTCTGAAGAGCACTACTTGGTGCTGAGAAAAGATGTTTTTCAAGATTGCCTCTTATTATATCCTGGTACAGTTTGGGAGAGAGAGATTAATTTTTTGAGAGGCCGCCTTAACAAATGGAATAAAGAACAACAGCAAATTTTCCGACAGTATGTTTTAGATGCTGAAAGAATTGAAATGGATGCTAGCGGAAGGATATTGATTTCAAAACGGCATATGCAATTGATTGATATTGATGTGGAGGTTAGTTTCTTAGGTGTTGATAGTATTATCGAAATTTGGCCAAAAGGAAAGCTTGAAAGACCTCTGGTTGCTCCAAGTGTATTTAGTTCTAAAATACAAGAACTAATGAATGAGATTAGATGACTTTTAATTAAGACTTTGTACTATGGTTGATGCTTATCATATTCCCGCATTACTTGGTGATAGTGTTGATGGGTTGAATATTAATCCTGATGGTGTGTATGTTGATGTTACCTTTGGAGGTGGCGGACATTCACGCGAAATACTCAGTCGTCTAGGGAAGGGTGGGAGATTAATTGCATTTGATCAAGACTTGGATGCCCATCGAAACATAATTGAAGATGATAGATTTACTTTTGTCAGAAGTAACTTTCGATATATAAAAAACTTCCTCCGGTATCTAGGCATAGATGAGGTGGATGGCATTTTGGCTGATCTCGGTGTTTCATTTCATCACTTTGATGAGGCTGAACGTGGCTTCTCGTTTCGTGCAGAAGCAAATCTGGATATGCGTATGAACAGTATTGCGACAAAAACAGCTGCAGACGTATTGAATGAATACTCCGAAGAGAGTTTGGCGGATGTTTTTTACCTTTATGGTGAGTTTAATAATGCAAAAAGAATTGCAAGAGCAATAGTAAATGCAAGGACTAATAAAAAATTTGAAAAAACAACTGAGCTCTTGGATGCGATAAAGCCTTTTGCACCTCGTGATAAGGAGAATAAGATATTGGCAAAAGCATTCCAAGCATTGCGTATTGAGGTTAATGATGAGCTTAAAGCACTTGAGGATATGTTGATGAATGGAAGTGAAATGCTAAAACCTAAAGGTAGATTTAGTGTTATTTCATATCATTCTCTGGAGGATAGACTAGTAAAGAATTATTTTAAGTCAGGTAATTTTGAGGGTAAAGTAATAAAAGATTTTTATGGAAATGCTGAGACTCCGTTTGAGTTAATCAATAGAAAGGTAATTGTTCCATCTGAAGAGGAACAAGTTGAAAATCCTAGATCCAGAAGTGCAAAGCTTAGGATTGTTGAGAAAAAATAAATTATTCAAAGAAGAATTGATGCGAAGCAATAATTTACAGGAACAAGCAAGGATAGTTGTTTTTGCGTATTGAAATGATTTTAGAGTAAGTTCTGTAGATGCTTTTTTATTAATAATTAAAATTATATGAAAATAGACAAGTTAAGAAAATCTTTCGTGCATATTTTTGGAGGTAATATTCTTACCGAAGATTTCTTTGCCAAAAATCTTACGTTTATTTTAGTGTTGGTTGTTGTTATGATTTTATTTATTAGTCAGAGATACACAGTCATAAAACGTATCTCGGAGATGGAGCGGCTTAAAGTTGAGCTGAAGGATGCAAAATTTGAGTCGCTTAATATTTCGTCAGATTTGACAGAGATAAGTCGAAGAAGCGAAATTGAAAGACTGGTTGATAGGTCAGGGTTAGGTCTTGAGAAAACAAGCGAACCTGTGTATAGAATACATAAAGGCAGAAAGTGATATGAGCAGTAGAGATGATAATAAATTTAGAAAAGATATTTTGGGACGATATGGAATTATTGTTTTCTTTTTATTGATTTTTGGAATTGCCATTGTTTTCTCTGCAGCAAAAATAATGTTTTCATCAGAAGGAGCAAAATGGCGAGAGATTGGTGAAAAACAATCAATTATAGAGGGTAGGATAATTCTTCCAAAGCGTGGTAGTATTTTTACTCATGATGGTAAGATATTGGCTACTAGCGAACCTTTGTATGGCATATATATGGACTTCAGGGCTGGAGGAATGCATCAGGACACAATCAATAAGTATGTAGATGATTTGTCAGTAGCCTTGTCCAAAAAATTTCCTGACAGAAATGCCTCACAATATAAAAATATTATCATTGGTGGATGGAAGCAGCGATTGCTTGAAGATAAGCAGATAGAGGCGAATAAGAAAAACGGAGTAAATAAGAAAGTGCCCATAAGATCAAGGTATGTTAGAATAATAAGACAAGATATATCATATGTAGATCTTAAAGAAATAAGGAGGTTTCCACTTTTTAATTTCAAATCAAATATTAGTGGAATGATTGCTGAGGAGAAAAACTCTCGCAAGCGACCGTTTGGAAATATGGCAAACAGAACTATTGGAACCGTATATAAAGATTTGAGCAAAGGTGGTGCCAGTGGAATCGAATTGAAATATGATTCTCTTCTTAGGGGAATAGAGGGTGTTAAGAGTAAACAAAAAATTCAAGGTCGGTGGACAGATATTGAAGAGGTAGCTGCAAAAGATGGCTATGATATTCTTACAACAATTGATGCCGATATTCAGGATATAACAGAGAAAGCACTAAGAGATAAGCTTATAGAAACGTCAGCTGAATCTGGGACAGCCATAATAATGGAAACAAAAACAGGAGAGATAAAAGGAATTGCTAATCTTGACAGAATGTCAAATGGTGGTTATGCTGAAGGTAATCCTAATGCGTTTTCTTATATGAATGAACCAGGCTCTACATTCAAGACTATTACAGTTATGGTTGCCTTGGATGATGGAGTTGTCACTCCTACCGATTCATTTCATGTGGGTACTGGACTATATTTATATAAAAATAGATGGGTAAGAGATCACTATTGGGATAAGGGTCAGGATAGGGGGTATTTGACAGTGAAAGAGGGAATGGAGGTTTCTTCTAATGTGGTTATGAGTAAGATAGTGTTAAAGGGATATGAGGATGATCCCGAAAAATTTATTAAAGGTATTGATAGAATTGGATTGCGGAAGCAGCTTAAGTGGGACGTCCCTTTAAATGGAATAGAGGGGACATCATCAATCAGGTATCCTAATGATAAAAGCAATCCATGGTCAAAAACAACATTGCCTTGGATGTCTTTTGGCTACGAATCCAGAATACCTCCAATTTATCTGCTGATGTTTTATAATGCTATAGCAAATGAGGGGAAAATGGTGAAACCATTTATTACTAAGGCCTTGATGAAGGATGGGCGTATAATAGAGAACTATTCTGCGGAGGTAATAAATAAAAAAATATGTAAGGAGTCAACTAGAGAGCAAATTCATGATATGCTGGTTGGAGTTATTGAGAATGGAACTGCAAAAGTGGTTAAGTCTGATTATTTCCCTATAGCTGGCAAGACAGGTACTGCTCAGATAGCAAGTGGTGGCGGATACAGCAGTCATTATGTTACATTTTGTGGATATTTTCCTGCTGATGATCCTCAATATACATGCTTTGTAGGAATTCGTAAGCCCAAAGGTATTCCTTCGGGTGGTGGGCAGTCTGGAATGGTATTTAAGAATATTGCAGAACAAACATTTGTAAGAGGTACTAAGTTGGATATTGATGAAATAGTTCCCGATAGTTTGCTTGAGAAAGAACCTATAATAAAGAATGGAGCTGCAGAACAGATAAAGGCTGTGGCATCTAAACTCAAAATCAAGACTAATATTAATTCTCATGATGACTGGATGTCAGTTGATCTTGATAGTGGTCTATATAAAACTGATGTAATATCTGTAGAAAAAGGAACAGTACCCAGAGTTATTGGAATGGGAGCAAAGGATGCAGTCTATTTACTTGAGAGTTCTGGACTTAAAGTTAATCTTACTGGAGCAGGTGTAGTTACATCACAGTCATTGAAACCTGGAGAAAAAATAATTAGAGGTAATTCTATCAGTATAACGTTGCGATAACTTAAAACATAACAGATGAAGCTAAAAGAACTTATACAAGGGTGTGATATTCTGGAGATACATGGTGAGGATAATGTAGATGTTACTCATATCACTTCTGATTCCAGAGAGGTGCAAAAAGGTTCACTTTTTGTTGCTGTTGAAGGTATCAGTACCGACGGACATGATTATATTGCAAAAGCTATTGAGCAAGATGTTCAGGTAGTAATATATGATAAGCCAATTTTTGAGGAATACTTTTCTAGAGCAACATACGTTAGGGTTAAGAATACATCAGTAGCTTTAGCAAAGATTGCTTCTACATGGTTTGAGAATCCATCTAAAAATCTGAAACTTGTAGGAGTGACAGGAACTAATGGAAAAACGACTGTTGCAACATTGTTATATAACTTGTTCAGAGAGCTAGGATATGGTGTTGGACTATTATCAACGGTGGCAAATTATATAAACGAAACTAAGTTTCCAACAACGCATACTACTCTTGACCCAATTTCTTTAAACTCATTATTGAGACAAATGGTAGATAGTGGATGTGAGTATGCATTTATGGAAGTTAGTTCTCATGCAATTCATCAAAAGCGAACATATGGTTTAGAGTATGCTGGGGGTATTTTTACAAACCTATCTCAAGACCATCTGGATTATCATAAGAATATGTTAGAGTACCGTGATGTGAAAAAATCCTTTTTCGACTTGTTGCCATCTACTGCATTTGCTTTGTCTAATTACGATGACAAGAATGGTGAAGTAATGCTTCAAAATACTAGGGCTCTAAAAAAATACTATTCAATTAAGAGTTTAGCGGACTTTAAGGCTAGAATATTTGAGAAGCATTTTGATGGTGCAGAAATAGAAATTAATAATAAAGAGCTGATTGTTCAGTTTGTTGGAGATTTCAATGTTTATAATTTGTTGGCTGTATATGGTGCTGCTATTTTGCTGGGACAAGATGAAGGTAATATCTTACGTATATTATCAATTCTAAAACCCGTATCAGGTAGGTTTCAAACAATAAGATCTTCAAACGATATAACTGCAATAATTGATTATGCTCATACACCTGACGCTTTGGTGAATGTACTCAAATCTATTAAAGACGTGCTCAATAATAAAGGTGATATTATAACCGTTGTGGGCACTGGTGGAAATAGAGATAAAACAAAAAGACCAATAATGGCAAGAGAGGCAGTTGTGATGAGTGACAAAGTTATTCTTACGTCCGATAATCCTAGATTTGAAGAGCCTCAAGATATAATTGATGATATGATGTCTGGCTTAGACGATAAACAGCGTCTGGCAACCATGGTCATAGCTGACAGACGCGAAGCAATAAAAACAGCTTGTTCAATGGCACGACCGGGGGACATAATTCTTGTTGCTGGTAAAGGGCATGAGGATTATCAGGAAATTAAGGGTGTCAGATATCATTTTGATGATAAGGAGGAGGTAGAGAAAGTATTCAATATTTTATAATTAAAATTATTATATATAATTCGACAACATATTTATGTTATATTATTTATTTCAATATTTAGACTCATACGACTTTCCTGGTGCAGGTATGTTTCAGTATGTTTCATTTAGAGCTGCACTTGCAGCTATAATTTCGCTATTGTTCTCAATGATTGTGGGAGCAAGAATAATACGAAAACTACAGAAGATGCAGATAGGTGAAATCATTAGAGATTTAGATCTGGAAGGACAATACAGCAAACGTGGTACGCCAACAATGGGGGGTGTTATTATAATAGCATCTATTTTGTTTTCAATTCTACTAATGGGTAAGCTAGAAAACATATACATAATAATAATGATCATTAGTACTCTATGGTTGGGAGCTTTGGGTTTTGCAGATGATTATATTAAAATATTCAAGAAGGATAAAGAGGGACTTAAAGGTAAATTTAAAATTATTGCCCAAGTGGGGTTGGGACTCTTTGTAGGTGTAACAATGTACTTAAGTCCAGATATAGTTTCACGAGAAAATATAGAAGTGAGAATAGATAATGTTATTGAAGATGTTCACTATTTGGATCAGGATGTGAAAACAACTAAGACAACTATTCCATTTGTAAAAAATAACAATTTTGACTATCGTTCTCTTGTTTCATGGATGGGAGATTTTGCTGATGAAGCCGTATGGATTGTATTTGTAATAGCTGTAATTTTAATTGTTACTGCCGTTTCTAATAGTGCCAATCTTACGGATGGACTTGATGGTCTCGCCTCTGGAACCTCTTCTATAATAGGTGTTGCACTTGGTATTCTAGCCTATGTTTCTGGTCGTGTTGATTTTGCGTCCTATCTTAATATAATGCATATACCTGGAAGTGATGAGTTAATGGTGTTTGCGGCAGCATTTGTAGGTAGCACTATTGGATTTTTATGGTATAATGCGTATCCCGCACAGGTTTTTATGGGTGACACTGGCAGCTTGACTTTAGGAGGACTTATTGGTGTTTTTGCTGTTCTGATTCATAAAGAACTATTATTACCAATATTATGTGGAGTTTTCTTTGTTGAAGCATTGTCTGTCATTATGCAAGTTAGCTACTTTAAATATACAAAGAAGAAATATGGAAATGGTAAGCGTATTTTCAAAATTACTCCTTTACACCATCACTTTCAGAAAGCGGGTAACGCGGGCATTGACGCGATAATTCAAAAACCTATTAAACCAATTTCTGAACCTAAACTAGTCTCACGTTTTTGGTTAATAGGGATGATTTTGGCTGTTCTAGCCGTTGCTACTTTAAAAATGAGGTAATATTATTTTAATAGTAATTTCATATGGATACAATAAACAACAATCTATTAGTTATTTTGGGAGGTGGTGAAAGTGGCGTAGGAGCTGCTATGTTAGCTAAAAAGTATGGATTTGATGTTTTTTTATCTGACTTCGGTATAATTAAAGACCATTATAAAGAAACCCTATCAGAGCTAAATATTAGTTTTGAGGAAGGTAAACATACTGAATCAGAGATATTAAAGGCTCATGAGGTCATTAAGAGTCCTGGTATTGCCGATAATGTTCCAATAATAAATAAAATAAAATCAAAGAATATTCCAATTATATCTGAAATAGAGTTTGCTGGTAGATACACTAATGCAAAAATGGTTTGTGTTACAGGTAGTAATGGCAAAACAACAACCTGTACTTTGATTTATCATATATTAAAATCTGCAGGACTGAATGTTGGGCTTGCTGGTAATCTTGGCAAGAGCTTTGCGCGT
Source organism: uncultured Proteiniphilum sp. (assembly GCA_964345875.1). GTDB lineage: Bacteria > Bacteroidota > Bacteroidia > Bacteroidales > Dysgonomonadaceae > Petrimonas. The sequence continues at coordinate 16,073 of CAYFTB010000018.1, read as the reverse complement.
CAAGTGGCAGAAAATAATTATGACTACTATGTTTTAGAAATCAGTAGCTTTCAGTTGGAAGGTATTTATGATTTCAAGGCAGACATAGCAGTTATTTTGAATATTACTCCAGATCATATGGATAGGTATAATCATGATATCCAGAATTATACTGATGCTAAAATGAGAATTCTAAGAAATCAGCAGCTGGGTGATTCTGTGATATATTGGATGGATGATCCAATTATTTCAAGACAATTGGACAAACTAAAGCCTGTTTCCCACATTTATACTTTTAGTGAAAAAAATGATTCTCATCTAGCTGCATATTCTGATGGAAACAATATAATAATTCATCCAAAAGAAAATACATTTTCTATGAAACTTGATTTGCTTGCACTTCAAGGGATGCATAATGTTTATAATACTATGGCGTCGGGAATAGTAGCAAAATTATTAGATATTTCAGATGAATATCTGAGAAAAGCTTTATCAGACTTTAAAGGTGTTCCTCATAGATTGGAAAGAGTAGCCTCAGTTAGAGGGGTATTATATATTAATGACTCTAAGGCTACTAATGTGAATTCTTGCTGGTATGCGCTAAAAAGCATGAGAAGTAAGGTTGTGCTTATATTAGGAGGTACAGATAAAGGAAATGATTATTCAGAAATTGAAGATCTGGTAAAAGAGAAAGTTAGAACACTTATTTTTTTAGGTGCTGATAATAGCAAACTACATCAATTCTTTGATGATAAATTTGAAGATATAATCGATGTGAATAGCATGTATGATGCTGTGAAAACTGCATATAACAAGGCTGAGAAAGGTGATACAGTATTGTTATCCCCTTGTTGTGCAAGCTTCGATCTCTTTGAGAACTTTGAAGATAGAGGTGATCAATTTAAAGAAAATGTAAGAAGACTATAATTTAATGTATAAAGTTTAAGTTAAACGACTATGAATAATAATGATTTATACTCTGAAGATATAGACAGAAAATATGTTGAAACATCTTCTCTAAATGAGGATATTAACAATATTGCAGAGTCAAAATCATCTTCTTTTAAGAGAATAACTGATATAATATTTAAGGGCGACAAAATAATATGGCTAGTATTTTTGATATTGTGTGTTATCTCATTAGTTGAGATATTTAGTGCTACAAGTACATTAGTTTATAAAGGAGGAAACCATTGGACTCCAATTTTTAGGCATGCTATGTTCTTAGTTGGCGGATTTTTTCTTATTCTCATAATGCATAATATTCCTTATAAGTATTATTCATCTCTAATCTTTGTACTTATTGTTTCTATCTTACTGCTTTTATTTCTATTAGTTTTTGGTCAAAAGACAAATGATTCGGCTAGGTGGATCCATTTATTTGGGTTTACCTTCCAACCGTCTGAATTTGCAAAAATATCTTTGATGGCAACAATGGCTTTTCTATTAAGCAGACATAAGCGTGAAAATGAAAGTCTATATTTTAAATGGATGGTTGGGCTTATGGTTGTGGTTAGTGGTATTATTGCTTTGGAAAACCTGTCAACTGCTTTGCTATTATTTTCTGTTTGCTTCCTTATGATGTTTGTTGGAGGAGTAAAGATTAGCAGACTATTAAAGCTTGCAGGTGTATCAATATTATTAGCTGTTTCTGCTTTTTTACTACTAAAAAATATTCCACAAGATAATATTATTAGTAAAAATGTTTCTCGTATTTCTACATGGCAAAGTCGTATTGAAAAGTTCGGTAGCCATAATGATGACGAATCCAAAGACGCATTTTCAGTAGATGATAATTATCAAGTAGCGTTTTCTAAAATTGCAATTGCAAATGGCCGTGTGTTTGGAAAATTCCCGGGCAATAGTAAAGCCAGAGATTTTTTACCTCAAGCCTATTCAGATTTTATTTATGCTATTATTATTGAAGAGATGGGTTTAATAGGAGGAGCTTTTGTTCTCCTTTTATATATAGTAATTCTTATTAGGTCTGGTATAATAGCTAGTCGGGTTGATAATCTGTTTCCAAAATATTTAGTTATTGGTTCGGCACTTATGTTGTCATTTCAAGCTCTAATTAATATGGCGGTTGCAGTAAATTTAATTCCAGTGACTGGACAGCCTTTGCCATTAATAAGCCGTGGAGGTACATCTACTTTGGTTACATGTGCATATTTTGGCTTGATTTTGAGTGCTGATAGATTCAGCAGAAACAAAAAAAAGAATAAAGAACATATTGATGATCAGTCAGACATTATTGATGTTGACAATGTTATGACGGATATAGATAAAATAGATGAGAAAAAAGAATCCAAGCTTATTCAGATATAAGTTATATAAAGATATAATCAAAAGAATATGAAATGATCATTATATATACTAGCGTATATATGATTGTATTGCAAATTTTAAATGATGTCATTTCAAACAACATTTTAATCAAATGAAATCAAGACCGTTTAGGTTTATTATTAGTGGTGGTGGTACAGGGGGACATATATTCCCCGCTATAAGTATAGCAAACGCTATAAAAGAAAGATGGAGTGATTCTGAAATTCTTTTTGTAGGGGCAGAGGGAAGAATGGAGATGGAACGCGTGCCAGCGGCCGGATACAAAATTGAGGGATTGCCAGTTGCAGGATTTTACAGAAAAAATCTAGCCAAGAATTTTAGTGTTTTGTTTAAATTATTTCGTAGTTTAAGAAAAGCACGAAATATTTTGAAAGAATTTAAACCTGATATTGCTGTTGGTGTTGGAGGTTATGCAAGTGGCCCCATACTTAAAGCTGCTTCAACAATAGGGATTACAACAGTGCTGCAAGAGCAAAACTCATTTGCAGGTGTAACCAATAGAATTTTGTCAAAGAATGCTGCTAGAATATGTGTTGCTTATGAGGGGATGGAGAAATTTTTTCCAAAAGAAAATATTGTCTTGACTGGAAACCCCACAAGGCAAGACTTAGTTGTGTCTGAAGAGAACAAAAATAAAGGATATAATTTTTTTGGACTTAATCCTAATCTAAGGACTATTTTAATGGTTGGGGGTAGTTTAGGAGCTCGCACTCTTAATGATAGTATTGTACATTCGTTTGGTAAAATTAAAAATTCTGGAGTACAAGTAATATGGCAATGTGGCAAATATTATTTTAATGAAATGAAAGAGCTACAAAACAAGGGTGTTATACCACCAAACGTGTTTTTATTTGACTTTGTTTCTCGTATGGATTATGCATATTCTGTCTCGGATTTAATCATTTCTCGTGCAGGTGCTGGTTCTATATCTGAATTTAGCATTTTGGGAAAGCCTGTAATATTAGTGCCCTCTCCAAATGTCTCAGAAGATCATCAAACTCAAAATGCAATGGCTTTAGTGAAGCATAATGCTGCTGTTATGATTAAAGATTCTGAATCTAGAGCTGAATTATTTCATGTAGCGATAAACTTAGTTAATGATGATGTACGACTTAAAGATTTAAGCGTTAATATATCAAAGTTAGCTCAACATGACTCAGCTAAAAGAATTGTTGATGAAATAGAAATGCTACTAATGAATTAAATAACTGTAAAATTTAATGAACTACGATCGAATATATTTTTTAGGTATTGGTGGAATAGGAATGAGTAATTTAGCTCGCTATTTTTTAACTCAAGGATTTTTGGTGGCTGGTTATGATCGTGCAAAAACAGATTTGACTACATCACTCGAAAAAGAAGGTGCAAATATTCACTACAAAGATGATTTATCATTAATACCCGTTGAATTTAAAGATAAAAGTAAAACACTAATTGTTTATACTCCTGCTATTCCTGTAAATCACTCTGAGTTTATCTGGTTTTCTGAGCAGAACTTTCAAATAATGAAACGAGCCCAGGTGCTAGGTCAATTGACAAAAGGAAGTGATGCTATATGTGTTGCCGGAACTCATGGTAAAACTACTGTTTCAAGTATGATTGCTCATTTATTAAGACAATCTACGGTTGACTGTAATGCTTTCTTGGGAGGAATTTTGAAGAATTATAATACAAATATATTACTTTCAGACAAGAGTAATATAACAGTTATAGAGGCTGATGAATATGATAGATCTTTTCACTGGTTAAGTCCATGGATTGCAATAATAACATCTACTGATCCCGACCATCTAGATATTTATGGAACAGAAGAAGCATATCGAGAGAGTTTTGAGCATTTCACTTCATTAGTAAGAAATGATGGATATTTGATAATGAAGTATAACGCTCCTTTGCCATTAAAAACAAAAGAAGGAGTAAAAGTCTATACATATTCTGAAAAATGTGGAGATTTTCATGCTGAAAATATTCGTGTAGGTAACGGGGAGATTATTTTTAATTTTGTTTCAAAAGATGTTATAATAGAAGATATATATTTGGGTGTGCCCATTAGAATTAATATTGAGAATGTAATTGCAGCAATTGCATCGACACTAATTTGTGGGATAACACCTGAAGAAATTAAAAAAGGTGTACAATCTTTTGGTGGATCTAGAAGACGATTCGATTTTTTGATAAAAAGCAAAAACATAACTCTTATAGACGATTACGCACATCATCCAAGAGAACTTTCAGCATCAATTAATTCAATAAAAGAGTTGTTTGATGGTAGAAAAGTTACTGGTATTTTTCAACCGCATCTATATAGTCGTACTCGAGATTTTGCTGATGACTTTGCTGAAAGTCTTTCACTTCTTGATGATATTATACTTTTAGATATATATCCAGCTAGAGAGGAGCCAATAGAGGGGGTTACATCAGACTTGATATTCAAAAATATTAAATCAAAAGAAAAAGTTCTTATAGGAAAGAGCAATCTGATTAGCTACCTAGAAAATAAGGATTTGGAAGTTGTTGTCACTTTGGGTGCTGGTGATATTTCAGAACTATTGCCTGAACTTCAAGAAATGTTGAGGAGAAGATACTCAATAAGTATTTAATACTCACAAACATTTATTGTTTTTGAATATCTTAATGTATCTTTGTGGTACCCAAAAGCCTGTTTTGGCTGATCTATAATTTATAACAAATGGTTACTTATATAATTATATGAAGAAGTTTATTATAATTTTAATATCAATTCTGGTATTGAGCTATATTGCTATTTCTATCATTTATTGGAATGATACTTTAAAAAGTAACGAGTGTGTAAATTTAGAGATAATAATTAAAGATAGCAATACATATAACTTTGTAGATAAACTTGATATTGAAAACTTGTTGAAGAGAAAGAATTTGCATCCGATTGGATTACCTATGAGGGACATTAATATATTACAAATTCACGACTCTATTTTGACTAATAAACTAGTTAAATCAGCAGAGGTATATTCTACTAATGGAAATATTATTGTTGTTAAGATAAATCAGAAAATACCCGTATTTAGGGTTGTTTCTGATCTGAAAGGGAATTTTTATGTGGACAATAATCGTGATATAATGCCTATTTCTAATAATTCTTCGCTATATATGCCAATTGCAACTGGGCATATTAACGAAGATTATGCAAAGAACGAATTATATGATTTTGTTTCGTTTTTGAATGAGAATCCTTATTGGGATGCATGGATAGATCAAATTGTTGTAAAACCAAATAAAGATGTAGAATTAATTCCACGTGTAGGTAGTTTTAAAATACTGTTTGGTAAATTAGAAAACTATAATGAGAAGTTTTCTAGATTTTCTCTTTTTATTGACAAGGGACTAAATGTTGTAGGGTGGAATAGATATTCAGAAATTAATTTAAAGTTTGATAATCAGATTGTTTGTACAAGAAAGTAGAATAATTTATAATTATCATTCAAATTTGATATAATAATATAATAGATATGACTCAAACCGGAATTATTGTAGCAATAGATTTAGGTACTTCAAAGATTACTGGAGTAATTGGTCGCAGAAATGAAAATGGAGTCATTTCTGTATTACATCAAGAGTCTTTATCTTCAGAAAATAGTATAAGAAGAGGAACTATTTACAATATAGATAAAGCTGGAGGAATAGTAAAAAGAATAATTACTTTGCTCGGAAACAAAATTACTGGGAAGGTTGGTCAAGTTTATGTTTCACTTGCTGGCCAGTCTGTACATAGCCTGATTTTAAATGAAGAGATATCTTTGTCGGCTGAAGGTGGAATCGTTACTTCTGAAGTTATTGATAAATTGTATGCTAAAGCTAAAAAATATCAGCCTGACTTGAAATATAATTACGCAATTGCTGATGTAGAATATTTTCTGGATGATAAACCAGAGAAGAATCCAGTAGGAGTAACTTGCGAAAGGATTGAGGCTGTTTTTAGAATAGTTGTTGGTCGACCAAATCTTATAAAAAATATTCAAAAGGTAATCGAAAAGAGTAATGTCAAAATTGCTGGATATATTATTGGTGCAATCTCGTCTGCCGATATTGTCTTGACTGATGAGGAAAAGGATCTTGGCTGTGCTTTTATTGATTTTGGTGCAGGTACAACAGATCTTATTGTCTATAAGACTGGAATTCTCAGACATTTTGTAACAATTCCTTTTGGAGGTAAAAATATTACGAAAGATATAGCCGAATTAAACTTTGTGGAGTCTGATGCGGAACAGTATAAAATGAAGTTTGGAAAAGCAAAAGATAGTAATGAAGGATTTGCTTTTTCTTCTCCATTCTCATCAAAACCCGACATTGATCTTGTGGAACTTAATAAAGTTATAGTATTTAGACTTGATGAGATTACAGCTAATATTAAAGAGCAAATTAAACTATCTGGCTATGGTAATGAGTTAGGTTCTGGAGTAGTGATAACTGGAGGTGGTTCTCAGCTTAAGAATATTGATTTGTATTTAAATCAGAAACTTAATTTGCCAGTGAGGAAAGCATCTGCGAGAAAAAGCTTAATAAACAATGTATCTGATTTGGTCGCAGATCCTTCTATGTCAACCATACTAGGCATGTTGCAAAAAGGTAATGAAGATTGTGAGTACATTGAGCCTGTTGGAGAAGATTCGGATGATAAAGATGTTTCATCAGAATCAAATGTAACCACTCAACGTAGTGGAAATCGATGGTCTGGTATTTTTGGCAAAGACAACAATTCAACCAAGAAAGTAATTACCAAGGTCAAAAAAACTACCAATGAGGTTACAGATTCAATAAAAGATCAGGAGAAATTTGGAGATAGTTTCAAAAACTTTTTTGGTGGTCTGTTTGATGAAACTGAAGATAATTAGTAAATTGTAATAGTAAAGTCTTATATGGAAAATGACATTTTAGATTTTCAATTAAATAGAAGTACCCAAACAATTATTAAGGTAATAGGAGTTGGGGGAGGAGGTGGAAACGCCGTAAATCATATGTATAGAGAGGGTATTCATGATGTGTCTTTTGCATTATGTAATACTGATAACCAAGCGTTAAAAGGATCTCCTGTTCCAATCAAGGTTCAATTAGGAGTTGAGACAACTAGGGGGTTGGGAGCTGGGAACAAACCTAGTATTGCAAAACAAGCAGCAGAAGAGAGTATTGATTTGATACATGAATTGCTGGATGATGGAACCCGTATGGTTTTTATTACTGCAGGGATGGGGGGAGGCACTGGGACTGGAGCTGCTCCTGTAGTAGCCAGAGTTGCAAAGGAGTCAGGAATTCTTACTGTAGGTATTGTTACAATTCCTTTTGTTTTTGAAGGAAAGAGAAAAATTATCCAAGCTCTTAAAGGTGTTGAGGAAATATCTCAAAATGTTGACGCCCTACTTGTTATTAATAACGAACGCCTAAGAGATATATATCATGATCTAACAATGATTAATGCCTTTGCGAAAGCTGATGACACATTGACTGTAGCTGCAAAGAGCATTGCCGAAATAATCACTATTCACGGGCATGTAAACCTTGACTTCGCAGATGTCGAAACAACTCTGAAAGATGGTGGGGTAGCAATTATGAGCCGTGGTGTTGGAACAGGTAAAAATAGAGTAAACGATGCTATCGAAGATGCTATTAATTCACCGTTACTTAATAATAATGATGTTTTTAGCGCCAAAAAGATTCTAATAAATCTTTCTTGTAGTAGTGAGCACCCACTAATGATGGAGGAGATGAATGCACTGCATGATTTCATGGGTAAATTTAGTCGTGAAATTGAAGTTATATGGGGTTCTGCAGTTGAGGATTCTTTAGAAGAAGAGGTTAAAGTAACTCTACTAGCAACAGGCTTCACAATTGATGATGTTGCTGGTATGAGTGAGCAGCAAGAAATTAGGACTAAGGCTGAAGAAATTGAAGCCGATATTATAAAGGAGCAGGAACGTAGAGATAAAGAAGAAGAGGAGCGACTAGTAAATAAGTATTATGGAACTTTAGCCGTTGAAATGTTCACAAGATCAGATGGATCATATCAACCTTATATCTTAAGTATTGATGAATTGGATGACGACAAGGTTCTAGAGGCTTTAGACAAGATACCAGTATTTAAGAGAGAGAGTGATTTTAATCCGAGAGAATATCAGTTTGAGAATAAATCAAGATCTTCTCTTTTTGACAACTAATAATTTAAACTTAAAATAAAGTGAAACTATTAAATATTATTGATAGCGAAATAAAAAAAGCTATGCTTGCAAGAGACAAAGTCAGACTTGATGTTTTGAGAGCAGTGAAAAAAGACTTTATTGAAGCTAAAACAGCAAAAAATGCAGATATGATGTCTGATGCGCTTGAGACTACTATTCTTCAGCGTATGGTTAAGCAACGTAAAGAAAGTGCTGAAATATTTGCAACTCAGGGAAGAGAGGATTTAGCTAACGATGAACTGGCTCAATTAGCAGTATTACAAGAATATATGCCAAAACAATTGTCAGAAGATGAGCTTGAGTCTGAAATTAAAGCAATTATCGTGAGTCTGGAAGCATCTTCAATGAAAGATATGGGTAAGGTTATGGGTGTTGCTAGTAAGCAGCTTGCAGGAAAGTCAGAAGGAAAGGCAATTTCAAATATGGTGAAAAAGTTATTGTCATAAGTAAGTATTTAATCCAAAATTAGTCGTTAGAAATTTTCGTATTCAAATATGTTGGAAAATTTCATAAAGAAATGCGCGGATTGACATAAAAAAGGGAATGTCGTTATGAGACACTCCCTCAATTTCAGTTCATATTTAATGTAAATGCCAATTATTACATTTGAACTAGAGTTATTTATAACTAAAACTACTAGAATCTAAAAAAGATAATTGAGAATATTGTTTAGGTTAAACTCCAGCTAAAGGTATAATTTCAGGCACATTGTCCACTTTACCCATAATGTGGACTTTAGGTCCTAGATATAAGTCTGAGTTCATAAGCTCTTCCCATGTAATATCTCTACCAGTATATGCAGCCATGCGACCCATTATTGCTGTTAAAGTAGATTGCACTTGTTCTTCACTGTCGTTAATGGTTTCGCCTGTACGTATTGCTGTTACTAAATTTATGTGTTCTTGAACAAAAGGGTTTGTAACTTCCCATTCCGAATCTTTCTCATTATCTCCAGGCCATTGATATTCCCATATTTTCTCTCCCTTTAGGTCATATAACCTGCCTTCAGCATCAGCATATCCATTGCTACAACTTATCTGTTCGACTTTGCTATTTGTGCAACCATCAATTTGTCGAGCAGCACAATGAGTTCTCATTCCATTATCGTATAAGTACTCAATGCTAAAGTGGTCATACTGATCTCCTGTAATTCTTCTTTGACGACCGCCCCATCCAGATGCTTGAATCGGATGCTTTTCTATATACCAGTTCATTACATCAATTTCGTGTATAAATTGCTCAACGATGTGGTCACCAGATAGCCAACAAAAATTAACCCAGTTTCTGAGCATATATTCCATGTCTGTCCATTCTGGTTTTCTGCTGTTATACCATAGGGCACCACCATTTCTAATAATATGTGCACCAGTAATATCTCCAATCTCTCCATTAAGAACTTTGTCTCTTGTCATTATATAATCTTTCTGAGAGCGACGAATTGTGCCACTTACAATGTTAAGACCAAGTGATTTGGAGCGTTTTGCTGCAGCCAGTACCTTTCTAGCCCCAACTGGATCAACGGCAATTGGCTTCTCCATGAAAATGTGCTTTTTCGCATTTACTGCTGCTTCAACATGTATGGGTCTAAAATGGGGTGGTGTACATAGTAAAATAATGTCAATGCCTGAGTCAAGAACCTTTTCGTAGCTGTCAAAACCAATGAAGCATTTTTCATTATCAATTTCTACACCTTTTTCTTTTTTTAAAATATCTCTACAAGCATCTAGTTTTTCTTGGAATACATCTCCTAAAGCTACGATTTCAAGGTCTGACCCAGAATTTAAGAAATCCATTGCAGCACCAGTTCCACGGCCACCACAGCCCACAAGTCCTGCTTTAAGGGTTTTTCCATCAGGTGCTTTTTTTAATAGTTGCGGTATTTGAATAATGTTGTTAGTTTGTTTTTTTTGTGGGCTACAAGAGCTTAATAATGAGACTCCACCTGTAACTCCTACGGTGCTTGCGGCAATAGTGCTTTTTAGAAAAGTACGTCGTGTAAATTGATTGTTTTGCATTATTAAAATATTTAAGAAATTAAGTTTCTAGTATGTTTGTTTTAATTACAGTGTATTAGTAAATGTAGTCGTCTTTATTATTAGAGACGAAATACAAATATATATATAACTATGGTTAACATAGATGAATACCATAGAAAAATCGCACTTAAAGTTTTAATAGTTATAAATATCCAATGATTTGATCCATTTCTGAAGCAATCTTTTCCAGATGTTTTCTATCTCCTCCTGACACTTCAGCTGTTAGCCACCCTCCTTTATGTTTGATATCACTCACAGCTTTCATTACCACAGGCCAGTTGTTGTCACCTTTAAGCAAGTCAACTTTAAAACCTTCCCATAATCCTTTAGAATTCATCAACTCTCTGCTAAACTCTTTAATATGAAGCCTCATAATACGGTGGTTGAGTGTCTTGATCCAATGCTCAGGCCAACCATATCTCAATATATTTCCTGCATCGAAATACCAACCCACGAGTGGATGATTAATTTCATCTACAAATCGTTTTGCTTCTACAGGGCTAAGAATGAAATTGTTCCACACATTTTCTAGAGCAATTTGCATGCCAGTTTTTTCTGCATAAGGTATAAGTTTTCTGATAGATTCTAGAGAAGTGTTGTATGCCTGTTCGTATGATACTTTTTCATTTACCACACCCGGCACCACTAGTACTGTATCTCCACCAAGAGCTTTGATTTCTTCAAGAGACTTTGCAACTGATTGAATACACTCTTCTCTTATTGCTGGATCGGGATCAGATAAAGGTTTAGACCAATGGTCTTTATTAATTACACTAGGCAATTCTATACCTGACTTTTCTTTAGCTTCTAGAATTTCATTAATATTGAATTCTGAAGGACTATTCAACTCAACTCCATCAAATCCAGCATCTTTTGCAATCTTAAATTTGTCAACTAAAGGAAGGTCCCCTTGAATCATGTCGAATACTAATCCCTTTTTTAATGTAACCTTTTTCATAGTTTCATTTTTCATTTCAGTCATTGGGCTACTCTTGAAATTACTTGCATTTAATAGTGGCGAAAGTGTTGTTATGCCGGCCATAGCTGCTGTTGTTTTCAAAAAATCTCGTTTGTTCATAATATTTATAATAATTGAATTTAGTAACATTTGTAATGGCAAAAGGTATATCGTGATTTGTATCTAACGAAATATCTTTTGGGGCAATTATATATTTTGAGTTGAGTTATTTCGCATTATTGATATATTGTATGTTTACTTTAATGAGCCATAGCTTTTATGTAAACAATCTTTTTAGAAATCATATTTTGCATTTTTATAATATATACACCTGGGAATAACGTCTTGTTATAGCTACTCCCTGCAGTAAGCTTTGTGTCAACAACTACTTGTCCAGATGAATCATATAACACGACATGTTGATCACTGGGATATCCTTGAACAATAAACTGAGATCCGATGATAGATGCACTTTCCTTAATTGACGGATCAGGATCAGGATCAGGTTTTGGATCAGGATCAGGTTTTGGGTCGGGATCGGGATCAGGATTAGGATCAATCACACTTTTGATAATTACTTTTTTGTCCATCCAGTCAATTCTCTCTCGCAAGTACCTTTTTACATTGTCAACTTCAGCTTGATAAGAGCCCCAAATAATTGGATTTTGATGAACAATTGTATTGATAATAGGCCAGCGTTTGAAGTTAAGCTGCTGCGATTGATTAATAATATTCGCAAGGCTGTCAACAAGATGATCCATAACTTCGTGAGTTATCTTGCCTGAATTTCTTATTTCCTCCCAAATGTCCGATATGTCTTGTTTGGACTCTTTGCTAGCAGTGAAATTGTCAACAAATGTGCGCATATTTTTTGCGGATGAACCCTTTGTGCGATAAATGAAATCATTCAGGTTGTTGATAGGGTATGTGCGATTATCATTCTCGAAAGCAAGATCGTAGTCCCAAATAGGTCCTGTATAGAACTTCTCACTATTTCGGTCTTTATACATATATGTACTCCAGTAAGTGTCTGTGTTGCCTGTGAATTCACCTATAAGAAATAGTTTTAAGAATGATTCGTCATCTACAATTTTTTTGAAATCATTGTTGTTTCTTATGTAACTATCATAGACAGCATCTTCCATCTGATTAAAGTAATCTTTAATATAGTTATATTGTTCAGGCACAATGTCATCCTCGTCGGGGTATTTTATAGTTACAGGCATCATTCTCTTAGATTCGAACCACGAATCTTCGCTATAGGCGTAAGAATCAATTTCGATAAGATAGCCACCTGAAAGATTAGGCAGAGTAATATCATCTTCTTTCATCTTTGTAATATCTACACGATTTTTGTTTACTTCCACCTGGTCGCAAAGCTGATAAGTTCCTTTGTATTCACCATTAAAAACTACATCGACAGCTTGTCCCTTCGGAGAGAATGCCATATCAAATCTACTACTGATATCAAAAGCCAACAGATTACGCATAAGAGTTTTATCTCCATAATTGCTTAGAAGTGTCCATTCCTTTTCTTTAGCAGCAAAGTTTAGAGGAGTACCTTTATTATGTAATTTAATCTTATATGGTTTTTTGGGAAAAGACCAGCTTGCGTTACCACGTCCTTTCACTCTGAGGCTGTCTGTAAATAATGTAGTGCCCTCGTCAGATATTATTTTAATTATACCGTAAATATATACACTTTTCTCAATAACCTCTTCTGCATTGGTGGTATTAATAGCTAATGTAGGAATATTAGTTAGCTGGATTAACTTAGAATCATCACCCTTGCCAGGATAGCCAAAAAATTGAAGTTCGGCCAGATTACAACGTGCGTTATTGGGAGATATATAACGAACATATCTGAATCCTCTTGAACAGTTTATATCCACTGTGGTTATTTCTCTTTCCTTTGCAGATGATTTTATAATATACAATGGTAATGCATCACCAAAGTCTGGATTGTTTGCACCTTCAATCACTGCAAGTTCAACTCTGGAAGGCTGAGATATGCGGGGCGAATATCCAACTTTTGTAATAATGTGTTCGCTTCCTAAGTCTAGACCTACCCATGTGTTACTACGCTTGAATGATGCAAAATAAGTGTTATAGTCATTATCGAATACATTGGCAATTGTGTTTATAGTTGTAGATTCAGTACCAGTGGAATAATCAACGGATATGGTAGTACCAATAATCTCGCCCTGCAGTAGTGTGCTGGTCTGAGCAAATGATTGCAAAGCAAAAAGCCATAACACAAGTATGACGAATGGGTGGTTAGATAAAGATGTTTTCGTAAAGGACATAAATTTATAAAGATGTAAACGTTAATAAATAGCAATGCAATATTCAAATAATATTCAGAATGGTACTGTATTTGAAAACTCTGTAAAGATAAGTATAAAATGTGTAATAAGATATTCTCAAAGGTGCAAAATGTAATTATCTATAAGAGTTGACTTTGTGTGTATAATAAATATAGGTTCAGCATAAGCATATATATTTCTTGGGTCGAACTCATGTTAGTTAATAATTTATATCATCATCATCATCCATCATATTACCATGTTTGAACAATATTGCATCTGAGTCACTAATGTCATCAATGAAGGCTGCAATAACATCTGTGCTAGTGTCAAGCAAACTTACAACAACACGATTTTCGAAAACATCTGCTACTGCTCCTCCAAAGTTCTGAAAAACTGGATGATTCTCATCAATGTCGGGATTCATAAGAAATTGGTCAATCTTATTCATCACACTCATAAGCTCGCTGTAACTGTATGTAACGGATTCGGTTAGGAATTTCTCGCTGCCAATTATAGATGCAATTTCAGAGCGATATTTATTGGCATCTTCGCCAACAGTGAACACCACCAGATTATCGTCATTGTCAATAAACACACCACCATAGTAGGGTGGGTAAGCTTCGGCTGCAGGTTCTTCTTCTTGCCAGTTGGGACTAAACGAATTCATAAGTTTTTCGAACAGTATCATTGCTTCGTCTGAGTTTGATGCGTAAAAACTATTCTCATCAGAGTTGTCTGACATTTGCTTATTACTGGAACTTTTGTTGCTATGGCACGATATTGTTATCATTGAGAGGAGACATATTACGAGGGGAAGTAAATATTCTTTTTTCATTGCTATTTGTTTATTCTGTTATAACTAATGAAGTCAAAGATAATTATAAATTTAGTAATAGGGTTTTATAATATTAAACAATACCACAAAAGGTTGTGTTTAATAATTATAGCATTGCCTTTAGAGACAAATTAAAATAATAAAGATAGCGTAAATGCAAACATTTGGAGAGAAAGCAATAAATTTTAATCACAATATAGGATATAAAGGAGCGTTACCCGGAGATTTTCGAGTACTAAATCCGTTTGAGGACAATCCTGAAACAGTGTTTGTGATGGAGCAATTCTACAAAAAATACTATAACGATAACAATAAGCGAAAATTCATTATTGGCATTAATCCTGGACGTCATGGTGCTGGCACCACCGGAGTTCCTTTTACTGATACCAAGCGGCTGAGCAGTGTTTGTGGCATAGATATGGATGGTTCATATACTCATGAAGTTTCATCCGTGTTTGTATATGATATGATAGAACAATATGGAGGAGTTGATAAATTTTATAAGAATTTTTTTATCAATTCTCCATTTCCACTTGCAATAATTAGAAAAAGTAAGAACAACATGTGGGTTAATGCAAATTATTACGATGATCGTCAGCTATATAATATGGTTAAAGAATATATGATTTCAATATTACAACGCGAAGTGGATTTGGGTCTGGATTGTGGTGAGGTGTTTGTGTTGGGCAAAAAAAATGCTGAATATCTGAAACGTATGAATGATGAGGTGAAACTGTTTGATAAAATAACACCTCTTGAACATCCTAGATATATTCAACAATATAAGTCAAAGGAAAAACAGCTCTATATAGACAAATATATTATGGCATTTGGAGGATAGATTTTAGAATAAATTCTAAGTATATGACAAAAACCAAGTATATTTAGATCATTCTTATTTTGAGCGTTTAATAATACCTGAGCTAAATATTTAATCAAAAATACTATGAGTGTCATCAATAAAGATTTTAAATGTTAAAATATGGAGATGTGGATCTTTATTTATTTACAATTATTTGCAATTAGGGTGTTTTGCGATACTTTAATAATGTTAAAATAAACGTTCTTTTTATTTTGGCTTCAGGTTTTAGGTTGATTATTAGTTTATTACAATGGTTTTGTTTTGAGTGGCAATTATCTGCGGGCTAAAAAAAATTTTTTTTTAGGGATAAAAGGGCTTTCAGCTAGGTGCGGAAGTTTTTAACATGATCCATTTTTTGCTATGTGAGCTTAAAAAACTAATTATTATCCTTTATTAACTCAAATTTATGGTCGATAGTGTTAATATATTTCACATTTGAGGGTGGAAATAGTCAAACAAATTTTTTTGTTTGGTGCTTATGCTTCTAGGTGGGCTAAACAAATTTTTTTATTAGGGTGTCAGGTCTTATTTATTGC
>CAYFTB010000017.1:0-27215 GCA_964345875.1 uncultured Proteiniphilum sp. | reverse complement strand
AACATAACTTACTTCCATATGTGCTTATATTTTTTTCGCGAAGGTAATATATTTTGATGTGTTAGGTCATGAATATTAAACAATCTAATAAATAATTATTGAGCGGACCTTTTAAGCCTGCTCAATAATGCAGAGTGTTGATTTTATGATTAAATTTTATATACAATTCCTCCCATCATCCAAAAGCCAGGTTGTGGTAAATTGCCCAAATCAAGATAAGTTGTGTTGAAAATATTGTTTGCATTGATATATATATTCAATTTTCCTATTGGATAATTAAGCTTCACATCCACAACAGAGAAAGGATTGTAATTAACTCTCTCTCCAAACTTTTTATTCTCATATTTGATATATGATCCAGCTCTATCTTGCCATCTAAAGTGCCACGAGAGGGTTAAGTTGTCAACAATAGTGTGATGTAGTGATGCCGTAATCTTGTGTCTAAGATTATTTAGAGTGTAGTTTGATATATAGTCCGACTCAATCATGTTTTGTTTTAGGTGCATATATCCAACGATGAATGATTGCAATGGTTGGTTTGTTCCAAACAAGTTCTTTAAATCTACCGTTGCTCCAGTTTCGATGCCTCGTTTGTCAATTTTTGAGTGGTTACTAGATTGCCATAGCGATTCTGTATCTGGCTTAATCCAATCGATGATGTTTCGACCCTTCATATAAAATGTTGTGAAGTGCCCGTTGATGTATTTGTTTCGGAATTTTAATCCTGCTTCAAATGCTTCCGATTTTTCGGACTGTAAATTGATATTGCCAATATGAGTAGCTGTTGTGTAATACAGATCAGTAAATGTAGGCATTCTAGTAGCCTTGTTCCACGATGCAAACATGCTTAATCCATTACCAAAACGATATGAGGAATTGATGGCTGGATAAAATTCATATTTGTTTGGGATTGCTGTGTTGTGATTTAGTAATCCTCCTATTGAAAGGGTGATGTTTTTGTATATTAAATTATGTTCGGCAAAGATGCTCATATTGGTTCTACTGTCCGATTTTGAATATTTTCTAATGTTGTTTTCAAGCGGTTTACCAAGTACATTGCTTAGTATTGATTCGTTTCTTAGTTCACCACCAAAACTAGTTATCCCAAATCGGGATGCATATTGCCACTGAAGGTTTGAACCAATAACATCGCTACGGTGATGATTGTATGGAACGTTAGATTCATCACCACGAATAAGTTGAAAAACATCGTAATGACGATTCCAATAAAGCTGTGGAATGAATTTTAGTTTCCCGCTTGTTTCTCCTTTCACTGAAATAAATATTGATTCAGTGTCATCAAATTGATTAGGAAAGGCTGGTGTGTAAAATGTGTTTGCCCCATACTCTTTGCTGTTGTAACCAGCTGTGAAGTCAACATGTGCATTATTTGTTTCTAGTCTTGATTGCCATAGCAAGTTTAGCATTTTATAATCGCTATTTGCGATGTATCCATCAGATTGTCTGTAGCCTGCCGACAATTGGTGGGTTGTTGATTTGGCTTTCAGTGTTCCTCTTACTTCACCACTCATTAAACCATGCATTCCACCTTCAATTTTTGCTTGAATATTGGATTGCTCATCTTTTTTTGTGATGATATTAATTCCTCCAGAGAAAGCACCTGCACCATAAGCCAATGATGATGGACCCTGCACAATTTCTATTCGCTCAATGTCTGAAATATTAATGGGTATGTCGAAGCTGTAGTGTCCTGTTTGTGGATTAGTAAGGTTAATTCCGTTTAGTAGTATGGCAGTTTGGTCAAATGAACCACCTCTTATCGAGATATCAGATTGTACGCCGTGGGGTCCTCTTTGTTGTATGTCTATACCCGAGTAGTGCGTTAGTAGGTCTTCGATACTTTGAATAGGTTGTCGCTCAATATCTTTTGAGGTGATAACTGTTACCAACTTTGCAGCCATATTTAGTGGTAGGATGGTTTTTGATGCTGTCACTACAATTTCTTCCAGTTCTTCAGCTACAATAGCGTCTTGCTTTGTGGTGATTTCAACTTTCTCCGTTGGTGTTACTGATTGCGAATGCGCACTTTGCAAAGCACATCCCGTCAATACACCAATGGTTACGACCTTGCTGATGCTGTTGAAAACGCTGAACGAACTTCGTGAAAAGCGCTTGAAGCGAAAAGCTTTTTTGATTGATACTTGAATTTTCTTTTTCATTACTTTTTAATTTAATTTCTTGAATGAATTGGCAAAGGTAGTGTTTTGTATTGAAAAGCGGTTTGAATGCTGGATATGTTATTGGCTAGTGCTTTTTATATTACTCATCAACTTTCATAGGTACACCTACAACCTCCATATCATGTTCGGCGAAAACTTTTACTATTTCCTCTTTTGTTGGAGGAGAAGTCCACTTATCCGTAACCTTAAAGAAGTCTTCCATTTTTCCTGCCGGCATATATGTTACTATCATCTTCCCCTTTTCTGTAAGTTGAATAAAGGCATGTTGAACACCTCTTGGTAGAAAAATTGTGTCGCCCGATTTTATTTGATACTTGTCGTTTCCAACTTGGAATAAATACTCTCCTTCAATAACATAAAACCATTCATCTTGGAATGGGTGAATATGTAATGGAGGTCCACCTTTAGGAGTAAGCCCAATTTGCTCGAACACTGCGACATCATTTTCAGTGTCACTACCGGAAATTTTGATGTCTAAATTATTCAGTGTTACTCCTTTCATTTTATAATGCTGCCCAAATCTGGTTTCGCCTGCATTTACTTTAAATCCC
Organism: uncultured Proteiniphilum sp.; assembly: GCA_964345875.1. GTDB lineage: Bacteria > Bacteroidota > Bacteroidia > Bacteroidales > Dysgonomonadaceae > Petrimonas. Next base: position 24,463 of record CAYFTB010000017.1, on the reverse strand, counting down.
CTGTCTGTTCTCATTTTTATCGGTGTTGTTTATAGTTCGCAAGTTACAATTACCTCTAAAATTTAATTAACCTAATAAGTTTATAACATCCTAAAGCACAAATATACACTCTGACAAATCAAATTGTACCGTAATACTGATAAATTCATTGATAAAGATTCAAGAACAATAATGAATACCTTCTTTTTCAAAAAAACGAACGAGAAGGATATTTTTACTAGGTATTGAATACAGTATAATGTATTGATGTAATACTGACCAACACTAAGAATTTTATAGTTAATTATTTTTCAATTGTTCCAATCCTTAGTATAGAATAGATAAAATAAATATTAACTTGCACCTTTTATTGCAAATCAATTTATGTTATCAAATAAAGATATACAAAACAAAATAGAGGGTATTGATAAAAAGTATGCACCTGATAAAAGGGTCGTTGTGTTTGACGTGAAATTATCTGAAGATAATTCGCAAGTCACTCTAGTCGGAGAGACCTCATGTAACACGGCTTTTAATTTATTGCAAGACTTGACTATGAATAAACTTAAAAATAAAGTAAAATTGCTTCCTTCAACAGAATTAGGGAGCAAGACTTATGGTATCATTTATAATTCTATGGGTACAATTCACAGAGCAGCAAACTATGCTTCAGAAACCGTCAATCAAGTTCTTATGGGAACTCCAGTTAAGATTTTAGATAAAAAAGATGGGTGGTATCGTATCCAAACTCCCGACCTGTATATAGGATGGATAAATGGCTCAGTTCAAGCAATGACCTTAACAGAGCAAAAAGAGTATTTGTCTAAACCCATGCTGATTGTTACTTCTCTTTATGCAAGTAGTTATGAAAAGCCATCAACAGCCACCGTGAAGGTATCAGATCTTGTTGCAGGGAATATACTAAATGCAATTGATGAGTCTGAAAACTTCATTAAGACGAGATATGCTGATGGGCGTGAAGCTTATGTTTTAAAAAATGATGCAATGATGCTAATTGATTGGAATCCAGAAAAGACAAAACAAGGAATTGTATCTACTGCTATGCATTATATAGGTGTCCCTTATGTTTGGGGTGGCACATCTTCAAAAGGCTTGGATTGTAGTGGATTCTCGAAAATGGTCTATTTGATGCACAATATTATTTTGCCCCGAGATGCTTCGCAACAAGCAGCTGTGGGGAAATTAGTTGATAATTCTAGTAACTTTGAAAATCTTGATCTAGGAGATCTAGTTTTCTTTGGTGAAAAAGCTACAGAGGATTTTCCCAAAGAAAGAATTGTTCATGTTGGAATTTATCTTGGCGATTATAGATTCATCCATGCTTCTGACTATATTCGTATTAATAGTTTTAATCCAGATGATCCACTTTATGATGAATTCAATACTACTCGCTACTTACAAGCAAAAAGAGTTTTGAATTGTGAGAGTCTGAAGAGTCTGAAAGGGTTGTTTTTACAAGATGAGGATTATAAAGTTTGTAAAGGCAGAATAAACTGATGGGCTATGAAACAAAATAATAGAATGAGATTATCATGGACTCCATTTGACTTACAACTTACTCACACTTTTACTATATCTGGTTTTTCTCGCAAAACAACACCAGTAGTTCTAACTAGGCTTGAATATGATGGTATAGTTGGATATGGTGAGGCATCATTACCTCAATATCTTGGCGAAACACAAACCTCGGTAATAGAGTTTCTAAAAAAGGTTGATTTGTCAGGATTTTCAGATCCAACCCATATGGATGAAATACTTGAGTATGTGGATAATATTGCAACTAATAATACTGCTGCGAAAGCATCTATAGATATAGCCCTACACGATCTTGTAGGTAAAATACTAAATGCTCCTTGGTATAAGATGTATGGCTTAAACAGCCATAATGTTCCATATACAACATTTACAATTGGTATTGACACTGACAGTATAGTAAAAGGAAAGACTCGTGAAGCTCTCAACAGATTCAACATTCTTAAGATAAAAGTTGGAGGCACTGATGACAAAAGGATGATTGAAGCAATTAGGAGTGAAACCAATTTACCCTTGGCGGTGGACGCAAATCAAGGTTGGACTGACAAGCAATATGCTTTGGATATGATTTATATGCTTAAGGAAGAAGGTATAGTAATGATAGAGCAACCATTGCCGAAGAAAAACATTGATGACAATGCGTGGCTTACTGAGCGTAGTCCTTTACCAATATTTGCTGACGAGTCTGTACAAAGGCTTTGCGATGTGGAGAGATTGAAAGGTGTTTTTTCGGGTATCAATATCAAACTTATGAAATGTTCTGGTTTACGAGAAGCATGGAAGATGCGAAATTTAGCCACAGCAATGGGCATGAAAGTTATGATTGGATGTATGACGGAGACTTCTTGTGCTATATCGGCCGCATCACAATTATCTTCGGGCATGGACTTTGCTGACCTTGATGGAGCATTGCTAATTAATAATGATTGTTTTGAGGGAGCTACTCTAGAGAATGGTAGAATTATATCAAGAGATATACCAGGTATAGGAGTAATGCTAAAATCAGATATTAAATTTGGTCATTGATTTATTACCAAACTTTCTGATTATTTTTGTGCCTGGTATCATTATTATATTTTCATGAATTATTTAATTACAACAGTTCGGTATAAGGTCAAACAGAAGATTAAATAGGAGAATATTCACAGAGGAAGTCGAGTTCTCGGCAATTGCCGTGTAACTAGGGATAGGAATTTAACGGAGTATTGATCAATAATAAACGATTAAATAAATATCTAGTATTATTTGCAAATTAGATGTTAAGTTTATAACTTTGTAATAGATAAGTATTTGAAAATATAACGATAAGCTTATATATTACACATCTAACTAGTTAAACTTAAAGAATATGGAAAATAAAAAAATTAAACAGAGAAAACTTAGAATGGGAATGATTGGCGGTGGAAAAGATGCATTTATTGGTGCTATTCACCGTCGTGCAGCATTCATGGACAATTTGATTGAATTAGTTTGTGGCGTTTTTAGCGTTAACCCTGAAATATCTCAGGAATCTGGTAAAGAGTATTTTTTACCAGAAAACAGAATTTATAATTCATACCATGAAATGTTTGAAAAGGAAATGCTATTACCTGAAGATGAGAGGATGGACTTTGTAACAATAGTTACACCCAACAAATGGCACTTTGAACCTGCTATGATGGCTCTTGAAAGAGGGATAAATGTGGTAATTGACAAACCTATCACATTTACTTTAGAGGAAGCCAAATTACTTCAGCAAAAAGTTGAAGAGACTGGTTTAACCCTTGCTTTAACACATGTTTATTCTGGATACCCCGCAGTTAAGGAGGCAAAGCAACGTATAGCTGATGGACAATTTGGCAAATTGAGGAGGATTTATGTGGAATACACACAGGGCTGGCTTTCAAAACGCATAGAACTTGAAGGAGGAAATAATGCTGGATGGAGAACTGACCCAAAGCGCACAGGAAAGGCTGGCACAATGGGAGATGTAGGGACACATGCATGGCATTTAGCCGAATATATAACTGGACTAAAAGTTAAAGAGATGTGTGCCGAACTTCGAACTTTTGTTGAAGGACGTCCTGTTGATGATGATGGGGCTGCATTTTTAAAATTTGAGCAAGATGTGGCAGGTGTATTAATGGCTACACAAATTGCAACAGGTGAGGCTAACAATATAAGAGTTAGAGTTTATGGTGAAAGGGGAGGCTTGGAATGGAGACAAATGGAGCCTAATAAGCTTATCTTACGATGGGATAACAAACCTATGGAAGAATTATATATGGGAAATAACGAATATTTAACAGAGCTTGCAAAGTGGAATACCAGAACACCAGCAGGACATCCAGAAGGTTTTATTGAGGCATTTGCTAATATCTATCGGAACTTTGCATTAACAGTAATGGCCAAAAGAAATGGAGTGAAGCCCGACTATAAAATGTTGGATTTTCCGACTGTTTATGAGGGGGTCAGAGGTATGCAGTTTGTCGAAACAATTGTGCTAGCTGGTAATGATGAGAATACAAAATGGCATAAATGGGTAGAATAAAAATTTTACATAAATTGCTTCAATAAGAGATTTATAATACATATATTTGCAAACTAAAAGTTTTAAAGCTAGTAGTTTCTAGTGCTAATTGATAAATATATATCTAATATAAACATTTTAATTGTGTGATTAAATGATAAGGTCTAAAAAGAGAACCTCTGGAAATAGGACAAAAAAGAACAAATGGCATCAACGCAAGAGTTTCATTTTGTGGATAGGAATCTTAATAGGAATAATTTTCGTTGCTTCCTTATATCAAACTTCAGTTTATTTTTCGACTAATGAGTCATGTATGATGTGCCATATGCATACTCATGCAGATGATGCGTGGAAGCTTTCAGTTCACGTTAATAATCGCACAGGAACTATGGTCAATTGCGTTGATTGTCACTTGCCTCCAAAAGATGACACTTGGGCACATTACTCTTCAAAGGTAAAGCTTGGAGTAAGAGATGTATGGAGTTATCTCACAAAAGATTCAGCTGATATAGATTGGGAAAGAAAAAGAGAATTAGACCAAGCTATCAAATATGTTCCAAACGCCTCATGTGTGAAATGTCACCAAGATTTATTTCCTGCAGGAATATCTGACGAAGGTATCACTGCACATATGTATTATGATGAAAACCATGAAAAATTAAATCTTCAATGCATTAGTTGTCACCTTGATGTAGGCCATTATGATCCAAACTACTCACACTCTCAAATGACTGGAATTCCTGCTGGAGCAAAGGCAGCTGTAGATTCAAGTATGTTTTTTAAGGAACCTACAAATGTCGTGTCTTTCGAAAATTTCACAGAGCAAATTCCTGGCACAGCAGTTTCTCTCAATATGGTAGCCATTAATGGAGGTGAATTCACCATGGGTAGCTCTTCCAAAGAGCCTTTCCATAATAGTGATGAGGCTCCTCAACACAAAGTAAAAGTTAGTTCATTCTTTATGGCAGAGGTGGAAACTACTTGGGATCAATATTGGGCGTTTTATGCACAAACTATGAGTGAAGGACGCACACCTCCTGAAACAGTATATGAGAACAATCTCAAAGCAATGGATGTTGATGCAATTTCAGGTCCAACTCCTCCATTTGGATTCCCCGACCAAGGATGGGGTTCAGGGGATAGACCTGCTATTACAATGACTCATTATGCTGCTGAAGTATTCTGCCAATGGCTATCTGAAAAGACAGGCAAAAAGTATCGTTTACCGACCGAAGCGGAATGGGAATATGCAGCTCGTGGAGGAACAGAAACGCCATACTTCTTTGATGGAAGTCCAAAAGATTATTCAAATTTTGGTTTTATGCGTAAGTTCTTTTCTGCAAAGACTGATAATATTAGTGATTATGTTATATATGAAAACAACAGTAATCACAGAACTCAAGATCCTTCTCTAGTTATGCCAAACCCATTTGGATTGAAAAATATGCTTGGAAACGTTATGGAATATTGCTCGGATAAATATGACGAAAATGCATATCAAAATAGAAGTGATGGAGATGTTGATCCAAAAGTGACCGAGGGAGATGAATGGGTTGTCAGAGGAGGAGGATACTTCTCTGATGCTTCAGAAGTAAGATCTGCTGCCCGTAATCACACGTCACACGATGACTGGCTTAAAACTGACCCACAGCAACCAAAGAGTATTTGGTGGTATTCTGATATAAAAGGCATAGGATTTAGAGTAGTATGCGAATCTGAGAGTGCAATAAATACGAATCAAACAATAAACTAAAACATAACAAACAAATTATCAAATTTTCAAATCATGAAAAAGGAAAATAACTTATCAAGAAGAGGTTTTTTGAAAACTTCTGCTATTGCTGGTGCCGTTGGTGCATTAGGTACTGGAACTACTGGTTTCTTAACATCATGTAGCGGAGGAGAAGCCTCATCAAAAGGTGGAGTAAAACCATTAAAACAACCTGGCACTTATTATATTCCTAACCTTGTTGACTTGGCTGATGATGGCAAAGAAATAAAGGCAGGCGTAGTTGGTTGTGGAGGTAGAGGCTCTGGAGCAGCAATGAACTTTTTAAACTCAGCTAACGGTGTGACAATTGTAGCACTGGGCGATGTATTTCAAGATAGAGTAGATGGTTTGGCTGACAAACTAAAAAATGACAAAAACATTGATATCCCAGCCGACAAAAGATTTGTTGGACTAGATGCCTATAAGCAAGTTATTGACAGTGATATCGATCTTTTAATTGATTGTACGCCTCCTTTCTTCAGAGCTGAGCATTTTAAATATGCCATAGAAAAAGGCAAACATGCTTTCTTAGAAAAACCAATTTGTGTAGATGCTGTTGGATATCGTACTATCGTTGCTTCTGCTAAACAAGCACAAGCTAAGAATCTAAAAGTAGTAACTGGAACCCAACGTCATCATCAACGTTGCTACGTTGAATCGTATAAAAAAATAATGGAAGGTGCTATTGGTGATATAACTGGTGGCGTTGTATATTGGAATCAAAGTATGCTTTGGTATCGCGAGCGTCAGCAAGGTTGGAGCGACTTCGAATTTATGGTTCGTGATTGGGTAAACTGGAAATGGCTTTCGGGTGATCATATCGTAGAACAACACGTTCATAATATTGACGTTTTCACATGGTTCAGTGGATTAAGACCAGTTAGTGCAGTTGGTTTTGGTTCTCGTCATAGAAGAGTAACTGGCGACCAATATGATAACTTCAGTGTTGACTTCGTTATGGAGAATGGCATTCATATGCATAGCATGTGTCGTCAAATTGACGGATGTGCAACAAATGTCAGTGAGTTTGTACAAGGAACAAAAGGCTCATGGACAAGCGAAGGAGGATGTAAGATTAAAGACCTAGAAGGAAATATTGTATGGGAATTTAATTATGATGAAGAAAAAGCAAATTTCAAACAAACAGATCCTTATACTCTAGAGCATGTTAATCTAGTAAACAGCATTCGTAAAAACGAACCAATTGAGCAAGCATCAGAAACAGCTATTTCTAACATGGCTGCAATTATGGGGCGTGAGTCTGCTTATACAGGTGCTGAGGTTAAATGGGACGAAATGACTGCATCACCATTAAATTATACACCTTCAGATCTTAATATTGGCAAAATGGACATGAGTTCATTCACAGTGCAAGTGCCTGGATCTTCAAAATAAATAAATATTATGGCTATAGATAGGAGAAACTTTATAAAAACCTCATTGGCAAGCGCTGCTGCTTTAGGGGTAAGTGGATCCATAAAAGCTTCTGCAAATGCAAAGTCAATAGATTTAGCACCAACGTATCCGATTAAGGCTGAACTTAAATTATCCTTTCAAGAGGGAATAGCTCCAGGAGCTAATCTAAATGAGAAGTTTGATTTTATGGAAAAGCACGGTGTTGTAGGTTTTGAACCTCATGGTGGCGGAATAACTAAAAGACTTCCAGAATACAAAGAGGCTTTGAAAGGTAGAAATATAGGAGTATCTGCAATATGTGCAGGATTCGATGGATTCATTTTATCAACTGAAACTGCAGTTAGAAAGAAATTCCGTGACTCTATGGAAGAGATTATTATTGCTGCAGGAGAGTTGGGTTCTGTTGGTGTAATTATGGTTCCTGCTTTTAACGGACAGGTTCCCGTAATGCCTCACACACAAGAAACCCGTGATTTTCTTTGTAAGGAGCTTGATGACTTAGGATCTTTTGCTCACAAACATGGCACTACTGTTATATTAGAACCATTAAACAGAGGTGAAGCATTCTATATGAGACAAGTTGCTGATGCAGCATCTATTTGTCGTGACATAAACAACCCTGGAGTTACTTGTTTGGGTGACTTCTGGCATATGACTAAGGAAGAGACAAGTGATATGGCTGCATTTATTTCTGCTGGCAAATATCTTTCACATGTTCATATGGCTAGCCGTAAGCGTCGCAGCATGCCAGGAGAAGATGGTGAGGCAGATTACTATGTTGATGGCTTTAAAGGCTTGAAGCTTATTGGTTATGACGGATATGTAAGTTTTGAGTGTGGATGTCAAGGTGATAGAGCGGTAGTGGTTCCTGCTGCCGTAGAGTTGTTACGGAAGCAATGGATGAAAGCCTGATAATAATAAAATAATTTCAAAGAGGGTGAAGAGGCTAACTTCTTCACCCTTTTTTGTTTTTAGACGCCAAGCGTTAAGATGTGAGAATTATTTTATAATTTTGTAGCTGCATGTTCATTAACTATGGTATAAGTAAATTAAGATGACAAGCAAACACTTATTATGAATTATAAAGATGAAGAATCTTTAGTGCTTTTCTCGGGTGGACAAGATTCAACAACTTGTCTATATTGTGCAAAACGTAAATTCAAAAATGTACATGCTTTATGTATATTTTATGGTCAAAAGCACTTTTTGGAAATTGAAACTGCCCGTAATATTGCTAAAGAAGAAGCAGGAGTATCATTTCAACTTATATACGCAGCTATTATTTCATCTCTTGCATTAAATAGCCTAACTAATTAATGGGACTTTACCTTTAATTCAAACAAAATTAATTTATATATCAAAATGAAGAAAATTATTTTTATGCTTACATCATTCTTTCTTTTGTATGCTTGTAATAGCAAGACAACAGAATCCTCAAGCGTCTCTTCCGAACCGGATGTTCCAGATGCTTCGTTCGAATATCATGTAGATAGGTTTGCAGATATAGAAATACTGCGTTACTATGTACCTGGTTTCAAAACTTTACCTTTAGAACAAAAAGAGTTGATTTATTATTTATCACAGGCAGCACTTGAAGGTCGTGATATATTATGGGATCAGCATAACAAACTTAATCTGACTATTCGTCGTGTTTGCGAATCAGTATATGAAAACTACATGGGCAATAAGTCAAATGAAGATTGGATTAACTTCGAAACATATTTAAAACAGATTTGGATGGCAAACGGTGTGCATCACCACTATTCTGAAGATAAAATTATCCCTAAGTTTTCACAAGAGTATTTTGTTTCTATTGTTAAAGCTGTTGACCCTGGGCGTATGCCTTTTAGAGACGGAATGGCTGCTGACGAAACTTTAAATGAAATCCTTCCACTTATGTTTGATCCAAACGTAATGCCTAAGAGAATGAACCAGGATGCAAAAACTGATATCGTTGCAACTTCTGGTATTAATTTTTATGAAGGAGTTACTCAAAAAGAGGTTGAGGATTTTTATAATGCTATGAAAAAGCCTGATGATAATACTCCAATTTCGTATGGACTGAACAGCAAGGTTGTTAAAAAAGATGGCGTAGTTACTGAAGAGGTGTGGAAAATCGACGGCATGTATGGCAAAGCGATTGAGCGTATTGTTGAATGGCTAGAAAAAGCTTCAAACGTTGCAAATAGTGATCAAAAGAATGTGATAAATTCTCTTGTAGACTTTTATAAAACAGGTGATTTGAAAACCTTTGACGACTATTCAATTCTATGGGCAAATGACACATCTTCTAAAGTTGATTTTATTAATGGCTTTATAGAGAATTATGCTGACCCATTGGGAATGAAAGCTACATGGGAGTCAATCGTAAACTTCAAAAGTGATGAAGCATCCAAACGTACTGAGCTAATTAGTGATAATGCACAGTGGTTTGAAGATAACTCACCAATAGACCAAAAATTCAAGAAAGAAGAGGTTAAGGGGGTTTCTGCAAAAGTTATTACTGTTGCCATGCTAGGAGGTGATTGCTATCCAGCAACACCAATAGGTATAAATCTACCAAACTCTGACTGGATTCGCCGTGATCATGGTTCCAAATCTGTTACTATAGACAATATCACTTCTGCATATAATAATGCTGCAATTGGTAGCGGATTTAATGAAGAATTCATGTGGAGTGATGTTGAACGTGAACAATCGGAAAAGTATGGTATTCTAACTGATAATCTTCATACTGACTTGCATGAGTGTCTAGGACATGGTTCGGGCAAGCTTATGCCTGGTGTTAGTAGCGATGCGTTAAAGGCATATGGCTCACCTCTTGAGGAGACCAGAGCTGACCTATTCGCATTATATTATCTTGCTGATGATAAGCTTGTGGAACTAGGTCTTTTGCCTGATAATGATGCCTACAAATCTGAGTATTATAAATACATTATGAATGGTGCTATGACTCAGCTTACACGTATTCAATTAGGAAAAGATATTGAGCAAGCACATATGCGAAATCGTGCTATTATAGCTAATTGGGTGATTGAAAACGGCAAAGCCGACAATGTAGTTGAGATAGCAAACAGAGATGGCAAGACGTATGTACATATTAATGATTATGCAAAACTTCGTGAGTTGTTTGGTATTTTGCTATCAGAAGTTCAGCGTATAAAATCTGAAGGCGACTATGAAGCAGGTAAGACTCTAGTTGAAACATATGGAGTGAAGATTAACCAAACTCTTCATAAAGAAGTTCTTGACAGATATGCCAAGCTTAATTTAGCACCTTATAAAGGTTTTGTAAATCCTGTCTATAAGCTTGTGACTGATGATAAAGGAAAAGTAACTGATGTAACTATATCATATGATGAAAATTATGTAGATCAGCAGTTACGTTATTCAACTCAATATTCGTCTCTGCCTCACAAAAACTAACTTACCAGAATAGAGCAAAAACAATATAAGTTAATAAGCGTTTTGGATTATCTAAAACGCTTATTTTTAATTATCTCTACTTCAAAAATTGATTACAATGACTTACGACGAAACCCTACATTATCTCTACAACCAAATGCCCGAATATCAACGGGTGGGACATTCGGCCTACAAGCCTGGTCTTGATAATAGCTATAAGCTAGATGCAATATTTGGAAAGCCACACACAAAATATAAAACAATTCACGTAGGCGGCACAAATGGAAAGGGATCTACTTCGCATTTACTAGCTTCAATTCTTATAAAATCAGGATATAAGGTTGGTCTTTACACCTCACCACATTTAGTGGATTTTAGGGAGAGAATCAGAGTTGATGGCGTAATGGTTTCAAAGGAATATGTAATTGATTTTGTGGAAAAGTATTGCTCGCAGTTTGAACCCATTAAGCCCTCTTTTTTTGAACTAACGATGGAGATGGCATTCAAATACTTTGAAGAGCAAAGTGTAGATATTGCAGTTATAGAGGTTGGATTGGGCGGACGATTAGACAGCACTAATATTATTAACCCTATTCTGTCTGTTATCACAAATATTGGTCTTGATCATGTTCAGTTTTTAGGAAACAGCCTCGTTTCTATTGCCAGAGAGAAAGCTGGAATAATAAAACATAAGACACCAGTTGTTATTGGAGAATTTGGCGATTATTCAGTAAAAGAAGTTTTTCGAAATAAAGCCGCAGAAGAGGAATCTAAAATAATATTTGCAGAAGATGAAGTGATGGACTTCTCTGTTGTTTCTAAAAACAGGCAATTATATTTCAGCGGAAACGGGTTCATTAATATCAAGTCTCAATTAAATGGTCTAGCTCAGAAAAAGAATGCACGCACTGTATTGGCCTCAGTTGATGAATTAAGAAAACTCAACCTTAATATTCCAGATATATCAGTATATCAGGGATTCGAAACCGTTATAGAACAAACCGGATTGATGGGACGATGGCAACAGTTGTCAGATAACCCTCGCATAATTTGTGATACTGGCCACAACGAGCATGGGATCAGATATATTGTTGATCAATTTCGAGCTGAGCAATATGATAAGCTGCATATCGTATTTGGCATGGTTAATGATAAGGATGTGAACTCAGTATTAAAACTTTTGCCGCCAGATGCCTCATATTATTTCACACGTGCATCTATTGAAAGAGCATTGCCCCCTGCAGAGCTTGCTGAAAAAGCGAAACAATACAACTTGTTTGGCAAAGTATATGATGAAATATCAGATGCTATATCATCGGCAAAAAGAAACGCCGATGAAAATGATATAATCTTCATCGGCGGCAGCTCGTTTATTGTGGCAGATGCTTTGCCACTGTTTTTATAATTACCAAAGCAAAACTACTCTAAAATTATAGTCGGCAGGAGCGTTAGGGTCATCATACAAATCTGAAGCCTTAATAGTAAAACCTACCGTGCTTGGCTTACCAAATTGAAAGTCACAACTTATTGTTTCGGTAAATATTATAGGATTACCTGCATCATCATCTCCATCATAAATTGTTTCAACGTAGGGCAACATTTTCTGCACTTCGTCCTTTCCTGGTGTGCCAAGAAAAATATATCCAAGTGCTATCCCCTTTTCATATATAAACTCTGTTAGTTCAGGAAGCTCTCCAAATACTTCCCATTGAGCGAATTCATCATTCCACTTCCAATCCTTTGCCTTAATCTCAAATGGAATTATTTTCCACTGAGTAATCTCTAATTTGCTATTATTATCCTTGATAGCTTGATCTATAAGTTTCTGTATCTCATACTGATCCAGATAATCTCTCTGAGAAGATACTGTGCATGAGCTTATAGCTAAGATAATAAATAGCGATGCAAGCCCTAAGATAATCTTTCGTCTCATAATTTATTTTGTTTAATTGGTTATTATATAAGTTCTAATTAATTAAAATATCTGCTTACCTAAAGTAAATATGCTAAATATAAAACATTGACAGATGATTTTTGTTGAGGTTTAAATGTAGTTTATAAATTCAAAGATATAACTATTTTACATTTTTTACAACAATAAAAAATTGTATCAATTAATTGATCAATTTGCTATTCGAAAAATAGATTAAAATCATCAAACAATTATAAGTGCAAATTTATTTTGTTTTTTAAATCAACTTGCTATCTTTGCGAACTCACAATTTAATTTTACTATGAGCCATAGTAATAATTGATTAAAAATAGTGAGAATAATAGACATAGTCTAAAACAAACAAGTCAGAGTCAAGTACTCTATTTGCGCTTAACGACCTTCGAATCTAGCATATACCTAATGATTGGGAAACATTGGTGCGTGAACCAAGAGCTTTAGATAATTTTTAATTTGCATTATTCTTAGTCTGTTTTTTTAAAGAATAAACCATGACTGATAGAATTAATAATTATAATGATACTAAGGATCTAAAATTACACTTTATGGTATAGTACGCGTAATAGACTAAAGTATGGATTTGGGGAAGTCCTTAGTCTTTGTTCTTTAATATGAGTTAAAGAACTGTATAACTATACCATGTATGATGATTTTTAAAAAAAATATTTATGACTTTTGATTGGAATTGGTGGCTCGAATTGTTTGCCGCTACTATGGGTGTAATCAGTGTTTGGTATGCTCGCAAAGAGAACATTTTGGTGTTTCCTATTGGGATTATCAACGTTTTGATTTATATCTATATTTGCTTTGCAGCAAGGTTGTATGCCAATGCAGGGATTAATGTGGTGTATTTTATCTCAAATGCTTATGGATGGTATCTGTGGGGGAGGACAGACGAAAACCAGACAAAGCTAAAGATATCACACAACACAACTCTTCAGAATATTGCTTCGTGGGCTTCTATTATAGTAATCTATATCGCTGCTCTGTTTGTACTGCGTTATGCAAACAGAACGGATGTTGGTTATTTAGAATCTAATTTGCCCTACATCGACTCATTTAACACTGCTTTCTTTTTGGTGGCGACCATCTTGATGGCATTTAAAAAGGTTGAAAATTGGATTTTCTGGACAGTTGGCAATATTGTATCTATCCCAATCTATATTTCTCAGGGATTATACTTCACAGCGGCTCAGTACACAATTTTTCTGGTACTAGCTCTTTTGGGATGGATTGAATGGAATAAAAAAACTAAAAACAGCAACTATGAGAAAATAAGTTAAGCAATCAATCATTTTAAATTAAACAATTATGGGGAAAAAAATTAAATTGATGCTATTTGCTATTGCGTTAATTAGCATTTCATGCAGCAAAGTGGACAATGATTTGAGCAGTGATTTACTCAAGGGAGTATGGGTAAACTCTATAACTCAAACTGATACGTTAGATTTTAACATCAAACCACAGTTTACTAATTCAGCAAATACCTTTTTACTAAAAAGAGGTACCGAGATGAGAAAGGGGCAGGAAATGCCTAAAATTGGAAGCGGATATTATGAATATATAATATCGGGTGATAAAATTTTTCTAAAAGGACTAGTTCTAGATATTCACAGCAACAAAGACTATCTATTTAAACTAAGCCAAGACAGCAAATCATTACAAATAGGAGCATTTGTTCCTTTCGAGAGCGGAAACACAGTGAATGAATTTGTTAGAATAAACTAAAACAATCTGCGTTTCAAATTAATAACTAAATGCCATCACGTTTTGTAAATGTGAATGGCATTTTTTTTCAATCTTCATAATCTAACAAATTTAATAAAACATTTTTTTAGCTTACGCTTATCTACTTACTCTTTTGATAATCAATACTTTTATCCGCCTTAAATAACTGACAACAAGCATAATATTTTTTTATATCCTTCTAAAAATGCTGTGAATGGTAGAAAAACAACTTTTTATTGCACTAAAACTACATCAAAGTGTCCTAATAAAAAATGGTTATTGCACTATTCACGACCGATTGTGCAAAAAAAACTTTTTTATTAGCAACTTCCTACTCATTTTTTGCCAAACTAAAAGTGGTTATTGTATCATTCACGAGTGATTAGCCCAAAAACAATTTTTTATTTCATGGTTTCTCATTTATTTACGCCAAATAAAAAGTTGTTTTTCTATCATTCACGACCATTTGGGCTAAAAAAAATATTTTTTTTAGCCTTAAAGGGTCATTTTGGGGTAATAAAAAAATTGTTTTTGTAACAATCACAGTGGTTTAGGATAAACTAAAAACTAAATAATGGAGGAATTAGACCAAATTTGGAATAAAATAATTGGTTTTTGATTAAACAAAACAACTTTCCACTATTCTTACTTTCTGGCGGCATCACAATAGCCCATGAGTGAGTCCTCCATCAATTTGAACAGTAGTACCCGTAATTGAGCGTGCTTGATCTGAACAAATATAACATACATAATCTCCTAGTTCTTGCGGATTCATATATCTGCGATGAGGAAACGAAGCAGTCATTTGCTCTTCGTACTCTGTTTCTGAAATATCTTGCAAACTAGCATTTGTTTTTATAAGCTGAGTTATGCGGTCTGTTTTAAAATATCCAGGACACACATTATTAATTGTAATACCCTTGCGAATCAAGTCCTTACTAATGGTTTTGGCATAGCTCACCACAGCCGATCTGAAAACATTGGATAAAACAAGACTTTCGATAGGCTCCTTTACCGATACTGAAGTAATGTTGACAATACGTCCCCACCCCGATTTCTCCATAAATGGCAAACATAGATTAATCATCCTTACATTATATTTAAATACCGAATTATAGGCATCATCCAAATCGTGGAGGGTTATCTCTCTAAAATTTCCCGGTTTTGGTCCGCCCGAGTTATTGACAAGAATATCAATAGTTCCAAATTCATACACCGCCTGCTCTACTATCATCTGATTATCTGAAGCTAGCGACATATCAGCCTGAACGGCCAAGACATTTGTTCCTAACAATCTCAACTCCTTTTCTGTGGCGATAAGTGATTGCTTATTTCTTGCACACAACACAATGTTGACACCCTCACGGGCTAAAGCTACAGCACAAGCTTTGCCAAGCCCTTTACTACCTCCTCCAACGATTGCCGTTTTTCCTTTTAAATTCAAATCCATTTCTATATTATTTATGTTATGCCAATATGTAACTACCTGAAATTATCAACAAAGATGTAGCTAATTAAGTTTGCCGACCAAAGTGCTCGCTTAATCTAAATAAAGGATACAATAACAATTCAAATAGAAATCAAATTTATGCAGAGTCAAGGTTTTTAGAATAAAATCTTGTAATTTTGCATCACAAAAAACAATTATACTAGATTTTAAAACAATGTGATGCGACACATGCATCATGAATAAAATCGAAACTATTATTCAAATTATGTCAAAACAATTCAAACGTACGCTTATTACATCAGCACTTCCATATGCAAATGGTCCAGTTCATATTGGTCACCTTGCAGGTGTTTATATTCCTTCTGATATTTATGCAAGATACTTGCGTCTGAAAGGAGAAGAGACTCTTTTCATTGGAGGTTCGGATGAACATGGTATTCCAATTACCATCAAGGCACGAAATGAGGGTGTTACTCCACAAGACATTGTGGATAGATATCACACACTCAACAAAGAATCGTTTGAAAAGCTTGGCATCTCATTTGACATCTATTCACGCACCACATCTGATATTCATAAAGAAACAGCTTCTGATTTTTTCAAAACTCTGCATGATAAGAATGAGTTTATTGAAAACGAGTCCGAACAATATTTCGACGAGGAGGCTCAACAATTTCTTGCAGATAGATATATTACCGGCACCTGCCCTCATTGCTCCAACGATCATGCCTATGGCGATCAATGCGAACAATGTGGAACATCATTAAGCCCAAATGATTTGATAAATCCTAAATCAACACTTAGCGGTAGCGTTCCGGTGAAGAGAAAAACCAAACACTGGTATCTTCCGCTTAATAAACATGAGGAATGGCTACGCCAGTGGATTTTGGAAGACCACAAGGAGTGGAAACCCAACGTATATGGTCAGTGTAAGTCTTGGCTCGACCTAGGATTGCAGCCACGAGCTGTGAGCCGCGACCTAGACTGGGGCGTTCCCGTTCCGGTAGAAGGTGGCGAGGGAAAAGTTTTATACGTTTGGTTTGATGCACCTATCGGATATATCTCAAACACAAAAGAACTTCTACCCAACGATTGGGAGAAGTGGTGGAAAGATGAGGAAACAAAGCTTGTTCATTTTATAGGCAAAGACAATATAGTGTTTCACTGCATTGTATTTCCTGCAATGCTTAAAGCAGAAGGCTCTTATATTCTTCCAGAGAATGTGCCAGCTAATGAATTTCTCAACCTCGAGAATGATAAAATATCTACTTCCCGCAATTGGGCAGTGTGGCTGCACGAATATCTTGATGAGTTTCCGGGCAAACAGGATGTGCTGAGATATGCACTTACTGCCAATGCACCCGAAACAAAAGATAATGATTTTACATGGAAAGACTTTCAAGCACGCAACAATAATGAGCTAGTTGCTGTTCTTGGCAACTTCATCAATCGTGCGTTGGTTCTCACAAATAAATATTTTGATAACAAAGTTCCTGCTCTTGGCGAACTCACGGACTATGATAATGAAACAATTGCAGAGGCAAAGAAATTAAAAAACTCTATAGAGAGTAATCTCGATAAATTCCACTTCCGCGAAGCACAAAAGGAGGCTATGAATCTGGCACGTATCGGAAACAAATATTTAGCAGATACAGAACCTTGGAAAGTTGCAAAAACAGATTTGGATAGAACTGCTACTATTCTTAATCTGTCTTTACAAATTGTTGCAAATCTGGCAATTGCCTTAGAACCATTTATTCCATTTTCTACAGAAAAGATATATCAACTTCTGAATATCAGCAAACTTGATTGGGACAAACTAGTAAGCTTCGATCTTCTTACCGAAGGTCATTCGTTGGGGAAAGCAGAGCTATTATTTGAGAAAATAGAAGACGAAACAATAGAGAAACAGGTGCAAAAGCTGCTTAACACTAAAAAAGAGAATGAAGCAAACGAGGCTAAATCAAAAAAAGCTAAACCAATCAAGTCAACTATTGAGTTTGACGACTTCACAAAAATAGATATCAGAAGTGCCACTGTGCTCGAATGTGAAAAAGTTCCCAAAGCAGACAAGCTATTACGCTTTTTGCTCGACGATGGATTAGGAAAAAGGACTATACTTTCGGGAATAGCAGAATATTATCCTGAACCAGAAAAACTTGTTGGTTCACAGGTGTTGTTTATTGCAAACCTTGCTCCACGTAAAATGCGTGGCTTCATGAGCGAAGGTATGATTCTTTCGGCTGAAAACCCTGACGGAACTCTAACTCTAGTTCGCCCATCGGACAAACTAGCCAATGGTGCCGAAATCGTATAATCAGCATAAACTTATACTATTATATAAAGGATATTCACAATGTGGGTATCCTTTCCTCATTATATTATAAATTCAAGAAAAAGCGATGATTGATTTAGTATTTATGTATATTTGTATTTATTAAAAGTAAGTACATTAACATTCAGTAATCATAAAACACAATAGTGATATGAAGAAATACTTCTATACCGACGGAAATAATCGATTTGGTCCATTCTCCATTGAAGAGCTTCGTGAACATAATATTACTTCCGATACGCAAGTATGGTCAGAGGGAATGGATAACTGGCAACCTGCACGTACTGTGTATGAGCTTCAAGAGATAATAATACAATTACCACCCCCAACAGACACTATTAACAACAACAATGTTAATAATAACAAACCATCAATTCCTCCAAAGACATGGCTAGTTGAGTCTATCCTTGTCACACTATTCTGCTGTTTGCCATTTGGCATAATTGGTATAATAAATGCTTCTAAAGTTGAAAGCAGATTTTATGCAGGAGACTATCAGGATGCTGAAAAGTGCTCACAAGATGCAAAAAAGTGGACAGTCTTAAGTTTTTGGATTGGACTTTCTATTGGAATAATCTACATGATCATTATGTTTATCGCTGGATTCGCTAGTGCGTTTAGTTAAACCTGCAATACTAGTAATAGTTATCACACTGGCGGTAATAATCTACTGGCGTTTCAATCCAGAAGATAACAATCTTTTCCCCAAGTGTCCTTTTCTTGTGGCAACAGGATTGAAGTGTCCTGGCTGTGGCTCGCAGCGGGCAATACATCATCTTATGCACCTAAACTTAAGGGATGCACTCGCCGAAAATTTCATGATGGTCATCTTTATTCCCTATATTATTGTTGGAATAATTTTTGACTCATTAAAACATCCATCTCAAAATATTATTAAATGGAGGAAGATATTGTTTGGTCAGCCTGCAATAATTATTATCTTGGTGTCAATCGTATCTTTTTGGATTTTGAGAAATATAATTTGAATTAATCAGATATTTAATCTGTTCTCATGCAACTTTATTTCTTTATTAGCATCTATTATATAAGTGAACGAATATAGACTTAAAATAACCATTATGAAAAAAAGCCTTACCCTATTAATAGTTGTGCTTATCAGCACATCACTTTTTTCACAACAACGATCAAAAAGTTTTATGGGCTGGCATCTTGCAAAAGATAAACCAACAAAGCTCAATGAAGTGAAGTTAAACCTAGGAACAACTATTTTCGGTTTGTTTCCTGAAATAACATACGAGCGGTTACTTAGCGAAGACCTAAGTGTAGGTGGATCCGTTGGGGTTAATCTAGGTGATGAGTATATACAGAACTTTTCGTTCACTCCATATGTACGCTGGTTTTTTGGTGGTAGCTCACAAAATATGCAAAAATATGCTGCAGGATTTTTTATTGAACTCAATGGATCCGTTTTCTCTAGTGAAGATGAATACGAAATTTATACAGAAGCCGAAAATCACTATCAAATATATAAGGATAATGTAGTGGGAGCAGGATTGGGACTTGCAGCTGGATGGAAATATCTGTCAAAAAACAATTGGGTAGGAGAAGTATACATAGGAGGTGGTCGTGACTTTGCGAATGATAGTGGATACCCTAGATTGGGACTCTCGATAGGTAAGAGATTCTAAAAAAATATCAACACAATCTTTATGCTTTTTTTGAAAACAGTGACGGAATACTTTCGTTGCTGTTTTTGCATTTTAATAAATTCAATAGAAAGACAATGTAATCAGCAGACAATCTGTTAACTTTGTAACTTAAACAATAAAAATTAAAAATGATGAAGAGGTCGTTTGATTATAAAAAAGTTTTGCCCGACTTAATGGCAATTGTGGCTTTCATACTAATATCTTTTGCTTATTTCGCCCCTGCTGTTATGGACGGACGAGTAATTACTCAACATGACTCTCTTGCAGCAATCGGGCAAGGACAAGAACAACGCGACTATATGGAGCGACACAACGGCGAAAGAACTCGCTGGAACATATCCATGTTTAGCGGAATGCCATCATATCAAATGAGTCCCACTTATAATTCGAGCAAACCACAGGATATAGCAAAGAAAGCGTACACACTCTTCCTGCCCAATTATGTATATCTTGTGTTTATTATGATGTTGGGCTTCTACATCCTTATGAGAGCTTTCAAAGCTTCGCCCTTGCTTAGTGCACTGGGTGCAATAGTATGGGCATTCTCATCATACTTCTTCATCATCATTGCCGCAGGGCATATATGGAAATTTATCACTCTTGCATATATTCCTCCAACTATAGCTGGACTAATATATGTATATAGGAAGAAATATCTTTTAGGCGGATTGTTGATAATGGTGTTTGTAGCATTTCAGATATCATCAAATCACATACAGATGAGCTACTACTTTATGTTTATGATGTTATTTATGGTAGTAGCATATCTGGTGGATGCAATTAAGAATAAAACACTACCTGATTTTATAAAGGCAACAGCAGTAATAATTGTTGCAGGACTAATTGGCGTAGCAGCCAACAGTAGCAACTTGTACCATACATATGAATACTCAAAGGAAACTATGCGTGGAAAGTCAGAGTTGTCACATCACGGTGCAGAAAATAAATCATCAAATGGATTAGAACGTGACTACATCACTGCATGGAGCTACGGAGTGGGCGAAACATGGACTCTGCTTGTACCTAATACAAAAGGAGGAGCATCTGTTCCCCTTTCTCACAACGAGAAAGCGATGAAGAAAGCTAGACCCGAGTACAGAGATATTTACAGCCAGATCGGACAATATTGGGGAGATCAGCCAGGCACCTCAGGACCCGTATATGTTGGTGCTTTTGTGCTCACATTGTTCATATTAGGTTTATTCATTGTGAAGGGACCTATGAAATGGGCATTACTAGTGGGAACGATATTCTCTATAATGTTATCGTGGGGTAGAAACTTTATGCCACTTACAGATTTCTTTATCGACTACGTTCCAATGTACAACAAATTTCGCACAGTGTCCTCAATCCTTGTTGTGGCAGAATTCACAATTCCTCTACTTGCCATGTTGGCACTGAAAGAAATTATTGAAAATCCTAAAGGTGTGCTTGCTAATAAAAAGGGAATCTACACAAGTCTTGGATTAACGGGTGGCATTTCGCTCCTCTTCGCGATAGCTCCTACTCTATTCTTTTCATCATTTATTTCAGTTTCCGAAATAAATGCATTTCAGTCATTACCTTCAGAACACATCCAGCCAATAATGTCAAATCTGCAAGATATGCGTGTATCAATGTTTACTGCTGATGCATGGCGAAGCTTCTTCATAATAGCCATTGGTAGTATTATTGTTTGGTTATACCTGAATAAAAAAATAAAAGCAGAATGGGCTGTAGTAGCCATTCTTGTTCTCTCGATCTCAGATATGTGGGATGTAAACAAACGATACTTGAACGACTCAGATTTTACAACAAAGTCAAGCCAGCAACAAATGTTTGCAAAAACACCAACAGATGAATACATATTGCAAGACCCCACTTTATATTACAGAGTACTAAATATGGCTACGAGTACCTTCAATGATGGTGTAACCCCATACTATCATAAAGTTATAGGAGGTTATCATGCAGCCAAATTACGCCGTTATCAAGACCTAATTGATGTACATCTCTCAAAGGAAATGGGTCAATTACAACAAGATATTATTAGTACTCAAGGAGAATTAGATTCTGTCGATATTGATGGATTCAAAGTGCTGAATATGCTTAATACTAAATGGATAATTATGCCAGGGCAAGAAGGAACTATTCCTATTGATAATCCATATGCAATGGGTAACGCTTGGTTTGTTGATGAAATTAAGTTTGTAGATAATGCAGACGATGAAATTGATGCTTTATTTGACATGGATTTGCACCACCAAGCAGTTGCTGATAAGAAATTTGAGTCTGTATTATCAGATTTTAAAGTAACTACTAAGGATTCTGCTTCAACCATAGAGCTGACATCATATGATTCAAACATATTGACCTATAAATCATCATCAAACAAACCAGAACTAGCCGTTTTCTCAGAAGTGTATTACCCAAAGGGATGGCAGATAACGATTGATGGCGAACCTGCAGAAATGATACGTGCCAACTATACACTTCGTGCACTGCCAATTCCAGCTGGAGAGCATACAATAGAGTTTAAATTTGAGCCAAAGAGTATCAAAGTTACCGATACTATTGCCTACGCGTCAATGCTAATTATGTTATTATCCGCAGGATGGCTAGTTTGGAGAAGATTAAAACCCAAGTCGAGCAATTAAATTTTCATTAATCATACATTCTTATATGAAGACAACACATTCATTGTTAACAGCACTGCTACTGTTAGTTGCATTGCCCACTTTTTCACAAGAGGACATAAGAAGCGAGATTATTAACCTTCCCGAGTCCGAGTTCAATTTTGTAAACAAAGCACGCCGTCTTTTAGGCACTTACATCAAAGATGGCAATATTGTGGAAGCCACGAAAGTAAAGGATGCCCTTCTAGATGAGTATAATGGCGAAGTATCAGAAGCATTTTACAATTGGGAATATATCCATCTACTTTATGCATTAGGTGAGTATGACACACTTCTTAATTTTATGACCGTAGTAGATTTTGAGACTATTGTTTCATCTAATGTAAGCACCTCTGCACAGACTGATAACTTTGGCAAACTCATTTTTGAAAATACTATGGCATATAATGATATCATAGCAATAGATATCGAAGATACAGTTGAAAATGAAATGGATCGGGCATTTCTTTTATTATTGCTAAAAGATATTGCTCACACTTCAAATCAATACTCAGCAGAGAGAGAAGCACATATAGGTGAAGTAAACAAAGTAGCAAACGAATATTTGGCCAATTATCCTGACAGTCCTTATAATGAGATGATTCAAAAACATATTCGTTTCGAATTTGAAGAAAAGGACTGGGGTATATATTGGGATTTTGGAATAGGCGCCACAATTAACAATGATGAATTTAAAAACAATTTAGGCGGGAATGGTTTTGCAGCTACAATGCTTTTTGAATACAGATACAAAAAAATATTGGGGCAGGCACAACTAGATATCACAAATAATGTACTTGCTGAAGATATTAGTATAAACAATACTACATGGAATAAAAAGTCAGTGGCAACCAATGCGGGTATTTCATTGAATGCGGGTTACCTATTAATGGAAAATAAGAAATGGAGTATTTATCCATTAGTAGGGATAGGATACGCCTCAATTGGTGCAAATAGTGAAGATAGCAAAGAAAATCCAGAATTAAAAAAATTAGGATTGAACTCATTCTATCCCCTAGTAGGATTTGGTATTGATTTTAAACAATACATGCCTAACACTTATACAGGATTCAGATCTCCGTTTGGCCGTCTTTCGCTTCAATACAGATATAAGATGTATAATTTTGAGAGAAATAACCCTTTCTTAAAAGGACATCAACATTTAATATTACTGACATATGGATTTGGCGGACGACCAGTCAAAAGAGTTGAATAAATATTTCTAAGACATAATGGAGAACAATAATCTTTCAACTATTAACCCAACCCCGCAAAGGTTGGGCTAATTTTTAAACATTTGCCAAAGATCCCTTGTTGTATATCCACAATCACTATCAACATAAAAAATGAAAATAGAGACAATACTTTTTGATATGGACGGAATTGTTATTGATTCCGAGCGACTACATCTAGAGGCAATGGAACTTGCCTTGCAAACATTTGACATTGAAATTAGTCAAGAAGAACTTATTGAATTTGTAGGGAGATCAGACGAATCATTCTTCCACTATATATATGACGAAGTTGATAATCAGAACTCATTTGAAGACATGTTAAATGAAAAGAATAGACAATATGAAATATTGATCAACAATATACAGTATATAAATGGCTTTGAGGAATTCATTCTACAAGTGAAAGAACGCAAAATAAAAACAGCATTAGTTACTTCTTCAACAGAATACACTGTAAATAAAACTGACAAATTGCTGAACCACGCACAATTCTTCGACTCCATAGTGTTTGAAGAGAAAACCACAAGACATAAACCCAACCCTGATCCATATCTTTTAGGATTAGCAGAAACAAATTCTATAGGTAACTCGTCACTAGTAATAGAAGATTCTATTAATGGAATTATTTCTGGTAAAGCCGCAGGGTGTATTGTTGCTGGTCTTACCACGTCATTTAGCAAAGATAGATTACTAGATGCAGGAGCTGATTATGTTTTTGATAGTTACGAAGAATTGGCTCAATATTTATTTTGAAAAAAGATGTTAAGTCCAGGTAAGGTTATAAATTGATATTTTTATATTAATTA
>CAYFTB010000016.1:4226-27298 GCA_964345875.1 uncultured Proteiniphilum sp. | reverse complement strand
TGGCTGTTGTGCCTGATGCTGAAATTGAGGTGATTGGCACTTTGCAGCAGGAAAAGTATATTCAAAGAAAATGGAATTATAGAAAATAGTGTACCTGTGGTGGTTAACTTTTATGTTTTATCAAATAGCCTTTTGTCTGAATATATAACTTTTTCGCCTTCAATTATTGCAGGCGAAGTGTAGTGATGCTCTTCATTTCTATTTATAGACATTATGTGTTCTACGCTCCAGCCCCTTGCCTTTAGATAATCTGATATCATAGATCGATGGCATCGCCACCACACTGCTTCGGAGCACATGATGGCAGTACGCTGGTTAATTGCTTTGTGCTCAAGCTTGTGTGCTGCACTTTCAAATTGCGAAGTTTCCATATAATCAGCATATCCGCGAAAAGATTCATTAAGCCATCTGTTGTTCTTGGAGTTCTTTTGTACTTTTCGTCGCCCTCCAAGATTCACCATATGCTCATATTGGATGTCATACTTAGGGATTGATGATTCGAGGTTCTCTTTGTTAAATTGCGGATATTTTCGTGAACCTGGAAAGCTACGTATATCAATCAGCTTTTCTATTTTATTTGCTTTTAACAGATCTACAAATTCTTCAATTGACCGGGTTGAATGTCCAATGGTGTATATAGTTTTGATTTCCCTTTTGTTCATACATATAAAACACATTGGTAAACGCAATTGTTCTTTTTTTTACTTGGTTTCAGGGCTAATACAATCTGCCCTGCCATGTGTTTCGCTCTTCAAATCTTTTTTTGATTTTGGTGGTTAGTTCATAATTTTTCAATCCCCAATCGGGTGCTATAAGTAGTTGTTTTGGAGACTGTGAGGCAAATCGCTCAATATGTATATTGGGATTAAGGTGTTCTGCAAAATCAACGCATAGGTCGATATACTCGTCCGCCTCAAATATATGAAACGATTCGGGCTCATCTTTATATTCTTTTGCCATCACGGTGCCTCTAATAATCTGTAGTTGGTGAAGCTTGATGGTCGTTAGTGGCAGTGCTGATAGCTTGTGAGCATGGTTTATAAAGTCGTCGTGGGTTTCGCCGGGTAGTCCCAAAATCATGTGTGCGCCCACCATCAATCCTCTATCAGCCGTTTTGATAATAGCTTCTACTGATTCTTCCCACGAGTGAAGTCTATTTATTTTGTCGAGGGTTTTGTTTAGAGTACTTTCCACTCCATACTCTATTATCACAAAGGTGCGTTTGCTTAGTTCTTCAAAATAGTCGAGAAGTTCGTCAGGCATGCAATCAGGACGCGTACCTACTATCAACCCCACAACGTTGGGATACGTTAGAGCCTCCTCATATTTCTCAATCAGCTTATCAATAGGGTCATAGGTATTTGTGTATGATTGAAAGTAAGCTAAGTATTTCATTTCTGGGTACTTGTGCGAAAAAAACTCTATTCCATCTCTGAGTTGTTCTGAGATAGTCTTTTTAGGTTTTCCATATCCTGGGCTAAAGCTCTGGTTGTTGCAATAGGTGCAACCTCCGTATCCCTTGCTCCCATCTCTGTTAGGGCAAGTGAAGCCAGCATTCACTGATATTTTTTGAACTTTAAAGGGAAATTGCTCTGCAAGTAGTTGTGGAAACTCCAAGTATGGTTTGTTAGCGTTCATCTTATATTTATTGTCTGTTTTGATGGGGCAAAGTTATATAAAAATAGAGGGAGAACCAGTTTAAGATTCTCCCGTTTATGAAATGTTATAAGCTTTTATTATTCCAAAAGAAGCGAGAAGGGGTCGCCCAGATAGTCAATTATTTGTCTCACAAAACGAGCCGTTTCGCCACCATCAACTACTCTGTGATCAACGGTTAGGGACAGACCTAATACATTTCCTGGAACTACCTGATCGCCTTTGACTACGGGTTGTCTTACTATGCGTCCTATGCCAAGAATACCTGCCTGAGGATAGTTTATCACTGGGGTTCCAAATATTCCTGCAATAGATCCAAAATTGCTTATGGTGAAGGTTCCATGCTTCATGTCATCCATTGTTAGCTTTCGGTCTTGTGCCTTAACGCTAAATTCTGTAATCTTTTGCGTGATTTCGAATATGCTTAGTTTGTCAGCATCTTTTATAACTGGCACCACCAAGCCTTCAGGAGTATCCATTGCAATTCCGATATTGAATTTGTCAAAATATACCATCCTATTTTGCTCAATCTCGATACGTGAATTTAGTAATCTATGTTTTTTGAGAGCTAGCACGGTTGCCTTTACAATAAAAGGCAGATATGTTAACTTTGCACCTCTGTCAGCATAGTTATCCTTCATTTTCTTTCTTATTGCTATGAGGTCTGATACTTCTACCTCTTCAAATACAGACACGTGAGCGGCATTGTGCTTAGACTGTATCATATTTCTTGCAATAGACTTGCGTATCTGAGTGAGTGGCTCGAAGGTTACATCATTTAAGTCATAATCTTGTGCAAAGTCACGTTGTACAAACTCATCTTTCTTAGATGTAAATTGTGCCAGATCTTTCGTAGTTACTCTGCCTTCTTTGCCAGTTCCCGTTACTCTATTGATATCGATATTCATTTCCTTGGCAATACCTCTTACTTTAGGAACTGCCAACGATTTAGAGCTTATGGTTGAACTTTGTGATTGTTGACTTTCGTTGCTTGCTGGCAAAACTGAATCAGAACCTGCTATCTCGAGTGTTCCAACTACGCCTGCTGGTTCGTCATCATTATCGGAATGACTTTCTGATTTACTTGTATCAGAATTATTGTTACTTCCTTCTATTTCTATCTCTACTAAAGGTGATCCCACATTAATGGTGTCACCTACGTCTCCAAATATTTTTAAAATAGTTCCTGATTTTGGTGAAGGTATATCTGTAGTAACCTTATCGGTTTCCATATTTACTAGCAGATCGCCCGATTTTACTTTTTGTCCAACCTTGACATAAACTTCGAGAATTGTTCCTTCTTCAAGACCTTCTCCTATATCTGGAAACTTAAAAATATATTTCATTCAACTATTGGTATTAATAATTTATAGTTTTTTCTATTTCATATAGTATGCGTTCGGGCGAAACAATATAGTGCTTTTCGCCTCTTGCAAGTGGAACAATTGTATCAAATCCCATAACTCGACGCGGAGGAGCTTCAAGATAAAGGAAAGCCTCTTCGTTGGCTATAGCTATTAGTTCTGATCCCACACTAAATGATTCGGGTGCTTCTGCAACTATTATTACACGACCAGTTTTTCTTATTGACTCAGCTATAGTTTGCCTATCAATGGGATATATGGTTCGCAAGTCTATCAATTCAACAGATACTCCAGATTCTTCTGCCATATTTATTGCTTTTTGGCATTCACGAATGAGTGCCCCAAACGATATTATTGTTACGTCTGAACCCTCTTTTACTACTTTTGCTTTACCTATTGGAATAGTATATTTTTCTTCGGGTACTTCTTGCTTTATGGCTCTATATATTCGCTTAGGTTCCATAAATATGATAGGATCGTCTGATTCTATAGCCGAAATTAATAGTCCTTTTGCGTCATAAGGCGTGGATGGAGCTATTACCTTAACACCCGGAATGTGAGCAAATAATGATTCGGGACTTTCCGAATGATGTTCTATTGCATTGATGCCACCACCGTAAGGAAATCTTATTACCATTGGTACTCTGAATTTACCACGTGTACGGTTGTGAAGTCTAGAAACATTAGATATTATTTGATTGAAAGCAGGATATGTAAATCCATCAAACTGTAGTTCCACAATTGGTCGCAATCCAGTTGCTGCCATTCCAATCCCAGTACCTACAATTGCTGATTCAGCTAAAGGGGAGTCAAAAACTCGTTCTTCACCATATTTCTTTTGCAAGCCTTCGGTAACACGAAACACGCCACCTTCAAC
This sequence comes from uncultured Proteiniphilum sp., assembly GCA_964345875.1. Classification (GTDB taxonomy): domain Bacteria; phylum Bacteroidota; class Bacteroidia; order Bacteroidales; family Dysgonomonadaceae; genus Petrimonas. The sequence continues at coordinate 23,401 of CAYFTB010000016.1, read as the reverse complement.
ACCTACATCTTCACCATATATAACAATCGATTTGTCGTCGGCAAGCTTGATGTCCATTGCATTGTTCAAGGCTTGCACCATGTTCATTATACTCATTATCTGTTGTTTCTCCAGTTCAAAAATTGTTCGTACTCTTCTTTTTGTCTTTTCAGGTCTTCGGGCATATCTACGTACATATACTTGAAAACATCGTCTAAAGGATATTCTCCAAAGTTTTCGGCTTTAGAAAATTCTTTATCCACTTCTTCTTTATACTGTTCTATTAGAGTGTCCTCATTTTCTCCTAGACTAATTCCATTAGATTTCATATATTTACTAAGCCTTAATATAGGATCTGTTTTTTGCCATTCCTGCTCTTCCTCCTTTGTGCGATATTTGCTTGGATCATCAGATGTAGTATGAGCTCCTTGTCTGTATGTGAATGCCTCAATTAATACGGGGCCTTTTCCTGATCGTGTGTGTGCTAGTGCCTCTCTGTAGGCTACATACATAGCAAAAAAATCATTCCCATCCACTTTTATACCAGGCATTCCAAATGCAACAGATTTCACCGCAAGATTTATTGCTTTTGTCTGTTTTTCAATTGGAACTGAAATTGCATACTGATTGTTTTGTATAGTAAATATTACTGGTGCTTGCCAAACTGCAGCAAAATTGAGGCCTTCGCTAAAATCTCCTTCAGATGTTCCGCCATCACCAATATAAGTGAATACTACTTCATCTTTGTTTTGATGTTTTACTGAATATCCGACTCCCGCAGCATGCAATATTTGTGATCCGATGGGAACACTTATTGGAAATACTCTGTCTGTATTTTTGAAATTGCTTCCTTCTTCATTACCCATGTAGTATAGAAATATTTCTTCAAGAGTTACTCCTTTTGCAGTCATCAATGCAACCTCACGAAAAGCAGGAATCAGCCAATCTTTTTTTCTTATGATATTGGCCGCAGCAATTTGAATTGCCTCGTGTCCAATGATAGGGGGATAGGTAAACATTCTGCCTTGACGTTGATACGAAACTGCCATCTGATCAGCCACTCTTGCAAATAGCATTGATTTATAGGCGTTAACAATTGTCTCGTCATCCAATTGTGGCATATACTCTTTATTAATAATCTTACCCTCATTGTCGATAACCCTGAAAGTTTTATCCTCTATTGGATTGAAGTCTTTAAAAATCATAGATTCTTTTTGTGTTGAAGCACGTTGCTTCATCAACCCTTCTATGGCTTGAGAATCAACAGTATTTGCTTTAAACATTGTTGTTGTATTTTAATGTGAATGTGAATTAATTCTTAATGAGTTAAACCATTATTTTGCTGTCAAAAAATGCTGTGATGCAAATGTCAAAAGCTTTCCAAATCATATAACAATAAAACAATGATATGGTTCTCTGATAGAATATAGGTTTGTAGCTTTTTTGGATATTATAAGGGATCATAGATCTATTGTTTCTGCAAAATATGTATTAGTAGTTTATGTATTTAAAACTAAATTGATTGCACTGGGTACGATATTGATTTAATAAATGTATGTTTGATTTGGAATTGTTATAAAATATGGGATATTATATTTAAAGTGTAATTTGCTAACGTTATATTTAAAATTTATGTATGATAATCTTTCTAATTCTAGTTATCATTGATTATTTTTGCAAAAAAAATTTTAGGTTATAATTTAAACTATAATAAAATGACAAATAAATTAAATGAAGATGCACTTCGTTACCACTCCGAGGGGCGTCCTGGAAAAATAGAAGTAGTACCAACAAAACCATATAGTTCTCAAAGAGATTTATCTTTAGCCTATTCACCGGGAGTTGCGGCTCCTTGTCTTGAAATAGAAAAAGACGAACAGGCAGCATATAAATACACATCTAAGGGCAATCTTGTGGCTGTTATTTCAAATGGAACTGCAGTGTTGGGATTGGGCAATATTGGTGCAATCGCAAGCAAGCCAGTGATGGAGGGAAAGGGATTGTTATTTAAAATATTTGCAGGAATTGATGTATTTGACATTGAGATTAATGAAAAAGATCCGGATAAATTTATTGAAGTAGTGAAGGCTATTTCGCCAACATTTGGAGGTATAAATCTGGAAGATATTAAAGCTCCTGAGTGTTTTGAAATTGAAGACAGACTAAAAGCTGAACTCAATATACCAATTATGCATGATGATCAGCATGGAACAGCTATTATTTCGGCAGCGGGGTTGCTAAATGCCCTAGAGCTTACTGATAAGAAAATAGAAGATGTGAAGATAGTTGTAAATGGTGCAGGTGCCGCCGCCAACTCATGTACTCAGCTGTATATGGCTTTGGGAGCAAAGCTTGAGAATATTGTTATGCTTGATTCAAGAGGTGTAATCTCAAAAAAACGCACTGATTTGAATGATCGCAAAAAGCCTTTTGCCACTGACCGAGATATTGCAACTCTTGCTGAAGCTGTGGAGGGTGCTGATGTTTTTGTTGGTCTTTCAGTAGCTGATGTACTTTCAGTAGAGATGGTTCAATCGATGAATGATAATCCAATTGTTTTTGCTTTGGCTAATCCTAATCCAGAAATTTCGTACACTGCAGCAATGAGTGCCAGGGAGGATATTATTTTTGCGACAGGCCGCTCTGATCATCCTAACCAAATAAATAATGTGTTGGGCTTCCCCTACATTTTCAGAGGAGCTTTAGATGTGCATGCCACAGCAATCAATGAAGAGATGAAGGTTGCAGCTGTGGTTGCTATTGCTGAACTTGCCAAGAAGCCAGTTCCTGATGTTGTTAATGCTGCTTACAATCTTAGGAAATTAAAATATGGTCGTGATTATATTATTCCAAAACCATTAGATTACAGATTGCTCACCGCTGTTGCTCCTGCCGTTGCCAAAGCAGCAATCGAATCAGGCGTTGCAAGAAATAGTATCACCAATTGGGAAGAGTATAACGAGGAGCTTCGTCACAGAATGGGTCTTGATAATAAGATGATCAGAAGATTCTATGATTTGGCGCGTCAGGTGCCTAAGCGTGTAGTGTTCTCAGAGTCCAATCAGATTAATATGCTTAAAGCTGCTGAGGTTTGTGTTTCAGAGGGTCTCTGTCATCCTATATTGTTGGGTAATGAAGAGAAAATCGCAAGTGTAGCTGCAGAGAATCATGTAAGTCTTAAGGGTATTGAGATTGTAAATCTTCGTCACGACAGGGAAGAAGAAAGGCGTCATAGATATGCTAAAGCTTTATGTGAAAAACGAAGCCGCGATGGCTATACATTTAATGAAACTGCCGAAATGATGTTCAATCGCAGTGCATTTGGTATGATGATGGTTGAGACTGGAGATGCTGATGCTCTTATTACAGGTGTTTTTGGCAAATATTCTGAAACTATTAATCTTGCAAAAGATATTATTGGTATTCGTGATGGATTTAATCATATTGGTGCAATGCACATTGTGAACAGCAAAAAAGGAATACTGTTTTTGGCTGATACTTTATTTAATAGACATCCATCTCCAGAGGCTTTGACTGATATTGCACGACTAGCTGATAATACTGTTAAGTTCTTTGCTCACAACCCTGTGATTGCAATGCTTTCTTATTCTAATTTTGGAAATGATAAGCTAGGTTCGCCTGCAGATGTTCGCAAAGTTGTACAAACTCTTCACGAGAAATATCCACATATATTGATTGATGGAGAAATGCAGGTTAATATGGCATTAAATAAGGATCTTAGAGATCAAAAATATCCATTTAATAAACTAAAAGGTCAAGATATTAATACACTGGTGTTTCCAAATCTTAGCTCTGCTAACACTGCTTATAAGTTGTTGGTTGAGAGTGGTGTTGGTGATGTTATCGGGCCAATTCAGATGGGACTTAATAAACCAGTCCACATTTTAGATGTTGATACTTCAGTACGTGATATCGTAAATATGGCTGCTATTGCGGCAATTGACGCCATTGTAGAGGAGAACAAATAACTATATTGGACAATAAGGTATAAAATAAAAAAACCGATATTCCATTGTGAATATCGGTTTTTTTGTATTCTATAATCTGATTTTCAGAATCCCAGAAATTTACTGGCTACAGTGAAGTAAATAATTACACCAAGAATATCTGATATTGTGGTAATAAGTGGAGCACTAGCTGTAGCAGGGTCAATCTTAGATTTAGTAAAGATGAATGGCAATATCATACCAATAACACTACCGGAAATAACTACCAAAGTCATAGTTAATGACACAATTAATATTAAATCAGGTGCTCTGAATGATGCAACAATACTAACTCCAAATGCCATTGAGAGACCCAGAAGAAGTGAAACAAAGAGTTCTTTACTTAGTAGTTTCACCCAGTCCTTGGCTTCAACATCTCCCATTGCCAATGCACGAATCATTAGTGTGGCTGATTGAGAACCAGCATTACCACCACTGGCAATAAGCAAAGGTAAAAAGAAAACAAGTGAAATAGCAGAAGCTATCACCTCCTCAAAGCTAGATATGATTGCCCCCGAAAAAACATTAACGAAAACAAGAGCAAATAACCAGAATATACGTTTCTTATATAGATGGATTGCAGTTGCCTGCAAAGGGCTTATAATAGCATCTGTAACAGCACCAAACTTGTGAAAGTCTTCAGTATCTTCTTCTTCAGCAATATCCAGAACGTCGTCAACTGTGACAATACCAAGCAACACACCCTCAGTATCTATCACGGGTAATGCAACTCTATTATGGTCTTTAAACACAGAAACAGCAGTCTCCTGATCATCAAAAGCACTTAGAGATACAAATTTATAATCTATTAGATCGCTTATTCTTTGTTCCGGTTTTGCCAGGATAATCTCTCGCATTCTAATATCATCGACAAGTCTCCAATTATTGTCAACAACATAAAGCACATTCAGTGTTTCGGAATCATGTCCAAACTGTCGTATATGCTCTATAGTCTCAGAAATTGTGAAGTTTGGCTTGACAGCTACATATTCGGGGGTCATCATTCGACCAATACTTTCTTCTGGATAACCTAATAATTTTTTTGCTACTTCCCTATTTTCAGGAGTTAGCAGTTGCATAAGTCGCTGTGTTATATTACCCTGAAGCTCTTCAAGGAATGCAGTTCTGTCGTCAGGTTCCATGTCATTAAGCAAGTCAGCTACTTTGCTAGCATGTTGTGCTAGGCCTTCAATAATCTCTTCCTGTTTATCAAATGATAATTCCTGAAATACATTTTTAGCCTGTTCTCTAGCCAAAAATCTAAATAATACAATTGATTCAAACTCCTTGCTACGCTCTAAAACGTCAGCTATTTGTATATAATTAAACTCTTGAAGTGCGTTTCTCAACGCTTTCCACTCCTTATTATATACTAACTCAAGAAGGTCCTTTTCGTTAAAGTTACTCATATAAATCTCCTTTACATCTTTCCAGAAAGGAGATATGTCCTCTTTTGGAAAGATTGGTTACATTTTCTTGTATAAACTAGGATCGTCGTCCATTTACTTTAATTTTTAATTTTGGAATACAAAGATAATCAATTATAATCGCCTATCATAGGCTATCAAGATTTTTTTTATTTAATCAATTGTGTTTTTTTCATATTCACTTGTATTTAATGTATGATGTATTCTTTTTTTTGTTGATATCAGTACAATAATTTCAGTTTGACCTAATCTTATATTTATAGACTATTTTTCACTAAATTGCGTTATTTAAGCATAGATAAAATCTATTTTTACCCATTTAAATTCTCAAATTATCTCCGAAAGTATTTTCAACGATATTCTAAAATGTTTTTTGATTCAAAAAACATTTCAAATATTTCAAAAATCTAGGATATAGAGTCTAGCCATTATTTTGCAATTGGGTATTTATATGGTTATTCTCTTTTTATTTTTTCTTGCGTATAATCTATATCATACAGTGCGTAAACTCTAACAAAGTCAACATACATATCAGATCCATTGCCATAGCGTTCTAAGTCGATTGGCCACCCACTGATTCCTCCAATTGCATAGTTTACAAGGAATGCATGAGGATAATCACGCGAAGTATCATTTGTTAGATGTCTAAATACTTCTATATTATCAAAATAATAAATGGTTTCTTTTAATCCTATATATACGCCATATGTATGAAATGTGGTTGACCAATAGGATTTTCCTCCAAGTTCCATCATAGGTACAACTTTGTTTGGATGTTCTTTTTTAGTACCATCATAATTATTTTGTCCCCAAAAATGGCTTACTATGCTATAACCTTCATGATTAGGATTACCTTTGCCTACACCACCATAAGCTTCAACAATGTCAAGTTCATCTCCTTCAGTATCTCTATCCAAATGTGTAATTGTCCAGAAAGCTGGCCAAGTTCCGGGAGCAGATTGAGCCGTGAGACGACATTCTAAATAACAAGGTGCTTTTGCCCAAAAACCACTTCCATCCATATCAACAGATGCAATCAAACCTGAGCTACCACTTGTTCCTTCTTTTTTTCTAGCTTTAATTTTAAGATAACTATCAATTTGTTCAAACGGAACATTGTCCCCATCGAAATCTGCAAATTGCCAACCGCTAAAATCTCCAAATCTAGGTTTATGAGCACTATATCTAGCGTTGCGTCCATCGTTTGAGATTGACAAAGTATCATTGAAGTCATCTGAAAATACCAATTTAAGTCCTTTTGCTGCAGGTGGATCAGTAATAGGAATACCTGTATTCCAACTTACCCCGTCTAAATTATATAATTGAAGCTCAAATATATCTCGCTTACCCTTTTTATTTTGAGTGTAAATCCTAATATTCATAGGTCCAGCAGGAAACTTATTTGCATCGAATACGAACGTTCCTTCATTATTTCTATTTAACTTAATAGCTCCTGATGTAATACTCACATCATGTCCCCAATTATTTGGATTTTCAATTGTGGGTTGTTTCCAGCAGAAGGCGTTTGCTTGTTCCATATCAGGTGCTTTAAATCTTACAGTCACATTTCCTTTAACCTTTGACCTACAAGCAGGTTCTATAATTTGAATGGATTGAACCCAATTATTATCTTTATCATTATTCTTTCCATAATTAAAATCGGAGTAAACATCGTTTAGAAATTGGATATTTTGAGAATTTATCGAGAAATCTCCAAAAAATAAAAATAGAGTTAGAAGTATTATATTAAAAATGTGTTTATCGAAAGCATCCTTCATGGCTTGAATTGTTTAATTAAACGTTATGTTTTATTATGTGTGTCTCATATTGTATAAAGTCTCTACGGATTGTTTTGATTAAAAAATAATAAGGGTTTTTTCTGCTTTTCTTAAGTTTGCATCATAAACATGCTGAAATTTACACTTCCATATTTTTTTAATTTCCAAAAATGAGGATGATTTGTGAAATCATTATTTTTTGAATGCTCTAAAATAAATACACCATCAGGTTTTAAAATTTCTTTGCTGAATATTATGTCGGGTATAGTGTTTAATTCAGGAAGATCATATGGAGGATCAGCAAAAATTAAATCAAATTTTTCAGAATTGACTTTCAGAAACTTGAATACATCTATTTTAATAGCAGTTATTTCTTCTGCCTTTAGTATATCTTTTGTCTGAATAATAAATTTGTGATGCAATGAATTTGCTTCCACACATACCACTCTTAAGCACCCTCTTGATGCAAACTCAAAAGCAATACTTCCTGTTCCCGAGAATAAATCAAGTGCAGTAGTCTCTTCCCAATCAACGAAATTGTTGAGAATGTTAAACAGACTCTCACGAGCAAAGTCTGTTGTAGGCCTAGCCTTTAATATTGTAGGTACTTGAATTCTCCTAGATCTATATTTCCCAGCAATTATTCTCATATTTCTTTCAGTAAGTCTATAGGTATATTATAGTTGTCTATTTGTGTGTCTAATTTAACCTCTTCCACATTTCTTATTAGTTGTTTAAGTATGTCGAGAGTTTCTAGGTTGTTTGTAATATCTCTGGGAACTCCATAATAGTACAAATAATCATTATTCTGATCAAAAGGGTGCTTGTCCCATATATTAATGATATGAAAAGTAATATTGTCCTTATCTGATGATTCAAATGTGTTTGCTGACAACAGCTCGGATCCGTTAAAACAAATTACCGTTGTCAGGTTGTCATTAAAAAAAACAAAGCTTCTTTTCTTATCTTTTTCACCATACTCAACATAGTGTTCAATAAGACTTGCAGAGAATATTTTGAAAGTAGGATTCCATAGATTTCTAAACAGAAATGAATATATCTCTTCATCCAAGCCATAAATAATATTATATTCTCTGTTAGCTACATTATTATACAAGACTTTGCTATCCCTTTCACTGCTTATATTGTAGTTGAAGAAACTTGTGATATTTTTCTTCTGAAAAAACTCTTTCGGAACAATTGTATATTTTTTTGATACAACTGAAATGAATATCTCACGAAACTGATGAGTAAACAAATTAGTCTCAAAGAACGCCTTCTTGATATTTTCTATTGCACTCAAATTCTTATTAAATGAACTCTCATTATAGAAATATACCGATTTGTCTTCGGGTAAGAATATTAAAAAAGAAAATCCATCCGGCGTGAGCCGAATGGATAAGTTATATTTTTCTGATTGAGTTAAATCAATATGCTCTGGTAAAAACATAATCTTTTTGTAGATTAGATAAATGTTTGAGAATAACAGTGATTACTCCCAGTTACCAGCGTTATTGTTAGCTGCTTTTAGTGAGCCAACCATCATTCCTGGATATTTGTCACCAGGACGACCTTCTACTTCCTCTATTTTTTGACCCAATAGTTTTTTGTCTAGGTCTCCAAGATATGATTTGAAGCTTGCTTTTGCTTCGAACACTTGAACTGAATAACCAGAACCAGTTGTTATCGAGTCAACACCCATTTGATACTTCGCTCCATTTCCAAAAGGAATAAAGCTCAGAGAGTCTATATTGACTTTTCTATTTGGGAATAGAGCCTCAGTAGCAGGAGAATAGATAGTGTCACGTGATAATTGTGGCGCATCTTTTTGATCGTCCCATAATCCTGCGTCTTTGATTGCTTTTACATTACCCTTGCGGATAATTTCCAAAGCTTTTTCTTCGGTCATACCTGCCTCTAATTGCGATTCTGTAAGATCGCCCGATTTAACAGGTTGTGCTACTTTTCCTTCTTTGACGAACTTAATCAGTTCTTCAAAATTATCAGTGTATGTTCCGTTTTCATTTCTGAAAGCAACCTGAGAGGTACGAATATCTACCAGCCTTTGAATTACTTCCTTGTCACGTATACTTACTTCTGCATTAAAATCAATAGGACCTTGAATACTTTTCCAACTTATAAAAATCAACAAGGCTATTGCTGCTACTAAAAGCACTCTTACTACAACTTTCATGGATGTCTGTCTTTTTATTTTTTATTGTTTTTTTAATTTACTACTTTTGAATGCAAATACAAAATTAGAAAAAGAATAATAATTGTACTACATTTACTACAAAAATAACTCAAAAAAATGATAAATAGGTATTTCCTAGAGAAAATAAAAGAAAATTTCAATCATCAATTCACTTCCGATCAATATTCATCAATCACAAAGATAATCGAATTTCTATTTAATAAGGCAAATAATCAGATCTTTTTACTTAAAGGTTACGCAGGAACAGGAAAATCTTCGCTCATTGGTAGTTTGGTGAAGACAATGGCACAATTTAATCAAAGAACTGTGTTACTGGCCCCAACCGGACGGGCTGCAAAGGTTTTTTCGGAATATGCTGGACAGCCGGCATACACTATTCACAAGAAAATTTATCGTCTAGACAAGTTTGGCGAGGGTGGTGGTAACTTCTCACTTGATAATAACAAGCATCAACACACATTATTCATAGTGGACGAGGCTTCAATGATAAATAACTCTTCCGAGTTTTCTATTTTTGGTAATGGCAATCTCCTTGATGATTTGATTGAGTATGTATATAATTCTGACGGGAATAGGCTGCTACTGATAGGTGATACTGCTCAGTTACCGCCAGTTCAGCAGGATTATAGTCCTGCACTTGATGAAGACACTCTAGAGGCTTTCTTTTTTGAGGTATCATCTTTCACCCTCACCGAGATTGTGCGACAAACGGAAGATTCGGGTATCTTGAAGAATGCTACAATGTTGCGAAATAGTCTGAATTATGGAAATACGTTTGATTTTCCTAAACTGGACGTACATTCATATAAAGACGTAAAACGAATTATGGGTAATGATCTGATAGAGGAAATTTCAAATGCATACAATAGAGACGGAATTGATGATACTATTATAATCTCTCGTTCCAACAAGAGGGTTAATTCTTATAATATGGGAGTCAGGAACTCTGTGTTATTCAGAGAGGAAGAATTATCATCGGGCGACTTGTTGATGATTACCAAGAATAATTATTTTTGGGTAGATGAAATTGAGAATATTGATTTTCTAGCTAATGGAGAATTTGTAGAGGTTGTAAGAGTAAGGGGAAGTGAAACAATGCACGGTTTTAGATTTTGCAATGTACTGTTGCGACACAAAGACTATAACGTAGAGTTTGAGGCTAAAGTGATACTCGATACATTGCATACTGAAGCACCTGGTTTGACTAGAGAACAGAATGATCATCTATTTAATGCAGTGATGGAAGATTATGCTCATGTGCCACAAAAAAGAGAAAGATATAAAAAAATGAAAAGTGACATTTATTTTAATGCACTTAATGTAAAGTATGGCTATGCAGTGACAGCACATAAAGCACAGGGTGGAGAGTGGAGTAATGTGTTTCTGGATATAGGATATATTAATGAATCGCACATGGATGATAACTTCTACAGATGGCTTTATACATCAATCACAAGAAGTACAAATATGTTATATCTTATAAATTTACCAGATGATTTTATAGAGCAAGTCAAATAATGATTACTTTTGTGTTAAGTTTATTCTTAATAAGTAGTAGTAAATTAAAACTAAACGTTGAATGTCAATGGATAACAGAGGAGAAAATATAAACAGATTGTTAAGTGTAATAAAGAGTTTAGAGGAAAGTGTTGTCGCCACAAAGGATGAAGACACGCTTTCATTTTCATTTTTCAAAGACTCATTTTCAAAGACTCAAGAGATTATGGAGATTATTCATAAGTTGGAGATGCTGCAAATTGAGGATATGAAACATCAAATGGAGAAGCTTATTTATTTTCTTTCAGAGACTAAAAATAAAATAGAGACACAAAAGACACTCGAAACTGAGGAAATAAAAAAAGACTCTGTTACTCAAGTTGAGGAGCTTACATTTATAGCTCAGCCTGAGGATGAATCTTTACTTGAGGAAAAAGAACCTAAGACTTTTTCTACCCCTCCAAAATTAAATAACAAAACAACTGAGTTTATACTTCCAACTTATTCCAATCCTTTGAGTAACAATAAAAATGATGAGAATAATAATCAGTCAGTGAAGCCTACGCCAAAAACAGTTGAAAAGGAAATTCAAACTATACAAAATCATGTTTCTTCTGTTAATGATGTACTGCAGGCTCCACAATCCAAACTTGATGTTAAACATGGCCTTAGTATAAATGACAGATTTTATTTTCAGCGTGAGTTGTTTGGTAATAACAGAGATAAAATGAATCTTGTGATGACAAATCTTAATAATTTGTCGAGTACTACTGAAATAGAAAATTATTTAAAAGAGAACACTTCTTGGAATTTTGATAATGAAGATGTGAAAAACTTCATAGATATAATAACCAAAGGACTAAATTAGTTTTAACCATTTGAATACATGGGTAAATTAGTCGTTGTACCTACTCCTATAGGAAATCTTGAGGATATAACTTTTAGGGCAATAAATGTCTTGAAAAGTTGCGACTTGATTCTGGCAGAAGATACCAGAACGAGCGGATTTTTGTTGAAACATTATGATATCAAAACAAAAATGTATTCTCATCATAAGTTTAATGAGCATAAAACTTCTTCGCACGTTGTTGAGAGAATAAAGTCGGGTGAAACTATTGCTCTAATCTCCGATGCAGGCACTCCTGCCATATCAGATCCAGGTTTTTTGCTTGTTCGCGAATGTGTGAATGAAGGGCTGGAGGTTTTATGTCTTCCCGGAGCAACTGCTTTTGTTCCTGCCATAGTTATGTCTGGATTGCCTAATGATAGATTTTGCTTCGAAGGTTTTTTGCCTCAGAAAAAAGGGAGACAGACCCGTTTGAAAGAGCTTTCGGAGGAAACGAGAACCATGATTTTTTATGAATCGCCTTACAGAGTTGTTAAAACATTGACACAAATAGGTGAATTTTTTGGATTGGACAGAAAAGCTTCAGCTTCTCGAGAAATATCAAAAATGTATGAAGAAACTATCAGAGGTACAATATCTGAATTAATTTCTCACTTTACGTTAAACGAACCTAAGGGGGAGTTTGTTATAGTGATTGAAGGAAGGGAACAATCTAAAAATCAAAACAAAGAAAAATAATAACTGTTTATTGAAATAAAGAATTTATTAATTTAATAATTATATAATTATGAGAAAAGTATTCATCTTGTTACTTGCGAGCGCAACAATAGTATCGTGTACCAATATGGGGAAGAATGTTAAAGAATCTGACGAATATCGTGCATTACAGTCTCAACTAGATTCTATTCAGGCCGCTATGCAGGTTTCTGATTCAGAAACACAGGAAATGATGGAGGTAATTAGTGAGGTAGAGTCAAATTTTGAAAAAATCAGAGAAGCTGAGAAATACATATCCACTCAATCGGCTAAGACTGGTGAGATGTCTGGAACAACCAAAACTCAATTAAAAGATAACTTCCAGATGATTCAGGACATATTGAAAAAAAACAAAGAACAATTGGCTGATTTAAATGCAAAATATACAGGTAGCAACAAACAGGTTACTTCACTTAAAGCTACAATCAACCGTCTAAACAAAGAGATGGAGGAAAGTTCTACAAGATTGGTGTTTTTGCAAAATGAGTTGTCTAAAAAAGATGAGAAAATTGTACAATTGTCAGAAGACATTAACGATTTATCTCAATTTGCCGAAGAACAAAATACTAAAATAAAGGAACAAGACAAGTCGCTTAACAGTGGATATTATGTTTTTGGCACTGCTAGTGAGCTGAAGGATCAAAAAATCTTGTCGGGTGGATTCTTGAAATCTACAAAAGTTATGCAAGATACTTTCAATAAGGAATATTTCCTTCAAATTGATATTCGCGAAGTTACTCAGATAGCGTTATATTCTACAAAAGCAAAAATATGGTCGAGTCATCCAGAAGGTACCTACGAATTTCAGAAAGCTACTAATGGCAATTTGACATTAGTAATTACTGATACTCAAAGATTCTGGAGTCTCACTAAGTTTTTGATTATAGAGGTTAATTAAAAAAATGTTTTTAAGATTATAAATTAATCATATTCACGGAATATTGCTTTTGAGTGGCAATATTCCGTGCTTTTTTTATTATTGTTTATGAAATATACTGACCTATTTATTGATTTGGATGATACCATTTGGGATTTTCAGAAAAACTCGGAAATATCTCTAGAAGATATTTTTCATGACTATCAGTTTGATAAGTTTTATAATAGTTTTAAAGATTACTATGATGTGTATCTGCCTTCAAATCAATTTTTGTGGGGACAATATCGTAATGGGAAAATCAATAGGGATGAACTTATTGTTGAGCGAATTCTAGTGCCTATAAGAGAGTTTGGAATTGATAATCCCGACTATGCTAGAGAAATCAGTGATGACTATTTAGAGCGAACCACACTTCAAACTTTCCTTGTGGATGATGCTATTGAGGTTTTGGACTATCTGAAATCAAAATACAGAATGCATATTCTAAGTAATGGTTTTACTGAGGTGCAGTATAAGAAGATAGAAAACTCGGGACTTAGCTCATACTTCGACAAAATAATACTTTCGGAGGATGCCGGTGTCAATAAACCAAATCCAGCAATCTTCACTTATGCTCTAAGTAAGATAAAATCAGTGCCCAATGATGTTTTGATGATTGGTGACAGCTTTGAGGCGGACATAGAGGGGGCATATAACAGTGGTATTGATCAAGTTTGGTTTAATCCCAAAAATGATAATTCAAATAGTTTTGATCCAACACACACTATAAAATCTCTGAAAGAGTTGGTTCATATTTTATAGAGGAATTATCTATTTCAAATAACTCCATCTTCCTACACATCATTTTATTCCACCTGATTGCAGAAATATTCACCTCCTCTGGAGTGGTAGTTTCTATATCTAATTTTTCCTTTTGATGATACGCAGGTTCAATCACGGCAACTTTTTCTTTTTTCTCAGAAGGTTGATTGATAGCTGCTTTATCTGTATTTTTTATTTCTTCCGGGTTTATTATTTCTTCTTGCCTCTGCTTTTTATTTTTCATTAAATATGTTGTGAATGATAGAAAAACAACTTTTTATTGGGTAAAAACTGCACTGAAATGTCCTAATAAAAAATGGTTATTGCACTATTCACGACCGATTGTGCAAAACAAATTTTTTTATTTGCACACTTAGCATTATTATGTGCAAAATAAAAAGTGGTTATTGTATCATTCACGCGTGAATAGCCCAAAAACACTTTTTAATTTCATGCTTTTGCACTTATTTATACAAAACAAAAAATGGTTTTTCTACCATTCACTACCGTTTGTGATAAAAAAAATTATTATTTCTGCATTAAGGGATAAATTTTGGGAAATAAAAAAAGTGTTTTTATAGCAATAATGACATTGTTGGGCAAAAAAAATGACTAATAACATCTGTATTAGTCATTTTGATAAATATCATAAAATGTGATTCGAATACTCGTATCACTTCTTGTTTATAAAAAAAGATAGTAATAGATTAAAATTACTCTCTAAGCAATGGCATAGTCATACATCTAGGACCGCCACCACCGCGAGGGAGCTCAGAACCTTCGATAGTAACCACACATTTGTGTGAAGAGTTTAAATCATATTTGCCGTCAATTACATCCTGAGCTTTAACAACGTCAAAATTATTGTTGGATAGTTCTTCAAGTGTATGTACATTTCTGGCATATGACAAAACTTTTCCCGGAGCAAAGGCTAAGAAGTTTGCACCACTATGCCACTGCTCTCTCTCCTGATCCCAATCGTCTGCATTGCCACCGCACACAATCGGCTCGATGTCCATGCCTAGTTTTTTTAAAATACTTAGTATTCCATCTACGGATGATATCTTTTTTACTTTTCCGTTTTCAATTTGCATATGCACGGTCTGATATGGAGTGTTGTTCATTATCAGCGGTTTGTAAACCATTGCTTTGTTACTATCCAAAAACGTGAAAACCATATCAAGATGAATAAATGACTCTGGAGATTCGGGGAGCTGCTGTATTATTATATGCTTTGTCTCTTTGCTTCGTTTGCAAAGCTTCTCCACAAGCTTATCTATGGCTTTAGGACTAGTTCTTGCACCGTTTCCCAACAAAAGAATATCTTCTCTTGCCACCAATATGTCACCACCTTCAATCACTGCATCATTATCATCAGCAGCAACTAGGTTCATATCAAGGATGTTAGTTTCAAAAAATAGACCGCTCTTGTATATTGCGTTCATTATTAATGATTCTCGAAGCCTCACCTTATTAGCCATCTTGCATATAACTGCATTATTGCCTACTATGGCCGAAGCATCGCGAGTGAAATAAAAATTATACAATGGTTTGAGTGCATAATACTCGTCACGAAGAAAGTCAGTAAGAGTGTTTATATGAATTGGAAGTCCCTCAATCAGAATTTTGGCTAAGCTATCAGCGGGTAGCTCCATCAAATATTCATAATACTTTTCTGCTTGCTCATATTTGCAAATATCGCTAATGAGGGAGTGTTTCATTAAACTATCATTAAGCACTTGAGTTAGCATTTCGGACACAGTATATACCTTTGATGTTTTATTGAGTACATTATATATCTGGTCATATTCTTTTTGAGCAATCGAAAGATTTAGTATATCGCTATACAAAGCTCGCTGGGCATTGCCCGGAGTCATGTTTTCAACTTCAGCTCCTGGATAATGCATTAATACTGCTTTTAGATTATCAACTTCTGAATTTACACTAAGTGTGATTTTTCTATTTTCCATAAAGATGTTTATTTAATTGCACAAAATTACAAAATAGAAATCAACAATCAACAATTAGAAATTAATACTATCTTTACATTACGAGAAAATTCTGTTGTTGCAGACTCAAAATTTATAATTAATGAACGACTACATAAAATCTTTAAAAATATATATTTCTGACTTTTGGACTCGCTATTTTTGGCAACATCCTGATCGACTAAAGGCTCTGAAGGTTACAATATCGGTGGCTATACTGCTTATTCCGTCCTTACTGCTAGGATATACGGCCATTGGAGGAACATTGGTGCTGGGAATATTGGGTGGTGCTATTGCCGAAACTGATGATCACCCCAAGGGTAGGGTGAAATCGTTAGCATTAACTATTATGGGGTTTTTGCTGTCAAGCGTTTCGGTAGAATTGTTGCATCCATATCCTGCTGCTTTTGCAGTTGGGTTATTTGTATCTTCATTTGTGTTTATTATTTTGGGTGGTATAAGTGAAAGATACAGAGGAATCACGTTTGGTACGCTACTTGTATCCACATACACTATGATTGGCTTGGGGATGAATAATCCATGGTATTTTCAACCAATTTTTTTGGCGTTGGGGGCGTTGTTCTATGGTTTGATTTCGCTTACATTGCTTGCACGCAATCCATGGCGTCCGTTAAGAGAAGAATTATCTATTAGTTTCAAGTATTTATCGCAATATATTTATATAAAGTCAAAGCTATTTCCAAGTGATGGACAAACTCAAGATTTGACACGAAATCAGCTTGCACAAAAGAATATTGAATTGATGCAGTCTGTAAAGCGAACCCATCGTGTGTTGAGAAGCTATGCAAGCGAAATTGGTAAAAAAAGTGAGGATTTGGGCAAATTTTATACTCAATGGCTCATCTTGCAGCAGTTGCACGAGAGGGCTGCTTCCAGTCATGAGAGTTATGATTTGCTGAGCTCACAAACTGATAATATAAAACTTGTGGAGGGTTTGGGGCAACTTCTTTATGAAATTTCGCAAGCAGCAAATCAATATTCGGAGGCATTGCTTACTAATAAATCCTACAATCATCCCATATCATTGCAGTGGACAGTATCTGCTTTAACCGAAATGATGACCCTATATAAGGATGACAGACAATATGCAGCCTTGTCACTTCTCTTTGCCAATCTTGTGGAAATGGAGAGGATTATGAGCGATATAGATAAACCATCAGTCACGGATATGGTTCCTTCAGATTATGAACCTCAATCGTTTAGTCAAAGGCTTAAATCATTGTTTGATAAGCATAATCCGAGGTTTAAATATGCTTTGAGATTAAGTATTAGTTTGCTAGTGGGATATGGATTATTATACTTCTTTAAGCTCGAAAAGGGTGAGTGGATATTATTAACTTCACTGTTGGTATCGCAGCAAAGTTTTATCAGCACAAGACAGAGATTTGTGGAGCGTGTTTTGGGTACATTGTATGGGGTGGTTGCTGGATTGCTTCTTGTGCAAATTATGCCCACACTGGCAGGTCATATTGTGTTGCTGCTTATGTCTTACTATATGTTTTTTTATTATACAAAGAGCAAATATGCAATTGCAGTGGTTTTTGTGACAATATTGGTGATAACCCTTTTTAATATTCAGCTCAATCAAGGTTTGGAGGTCATGGGACCACGCATGCTTCATACAATTATTGGTTCTGTGCTTGCATATCTTTCAGTACGGTTTATTTTACCAGATTGGCAATACAAAAACTTGTCGCAGCTTCTGTCTGACGCTTTGTTGAGCAATCAAAAGTACTTTGAGGCAATATATTCAGATGATATAGACAGTGATACATATAATCAATTGCGTCAGTCAGCACATCAGGCTGATAATGCTCTGACAGCTGCATGGCAAAGTATAAAAGTGGAGCCACGCAGAGCAAGACAGTTTCAAGAGCAGGCATTTAGGCTTACTTATCTCAATCATACAATCCTGTCGTATATATCAGCTTTTGGGGCTCACAATAAGAATAATAATATTTATAAAGAAAACTTGGTGGTGTGTTACGAAACTAGTAGCATCCTTTGCAATGCTCATGATTTGTTGTTTAATCAACCTATTGATATGGCGAATGAAAATAAGCTACTTCAAATAAGATCAACAGAGGAAATAAAAAGTGAATATCCTACTAGAACTATGCTTTTGATATTGAATATCCGACATTTTGCCTATGAGTTGTATCTCGAGGCAAGAAAAATTGACAAATAACACTGATAGCATACGATTTGCTAAAATTAATCCTATTGTCTTATCAATATTGAGCGTTAGTTGTCTGCCATAGTTTTTGTGATTTTATCCACATTCAGACTATTTGCCATCGCATTAAAAATATCAAAATATACCGACTTGTTGTTATATAATTCTTCGTGTGTTCCTTGTTCCACAACTAGTCCTTTCTCCAAAACAACAACATTGTCAGCATCAATGATTTGCGATATGCTGTGAGAAATTATTATGACTGTTCGATTTTGCTTTATGGCATCCAAACTTATTTTTATTTGCTCTGTGGCAATTGCATCTAGGCTTGCCGTAGGTTCGTCCAGAAAGATAATAGGAGGATTTTTCAAAAATAATCTTGCTATTGCAATGCGCTGCTGTTGCCCTCCAGATAATAAATTTGCTTGCGAATTATATCCATGTGGCAACTCCATAATCTGATCGTGAATATATGCCTTTTTTGCAGATTCTATAACTTCCTCTTTGCTTGCTTCAGGGTTTCCATAGAGGATATTGTCCACTATAGTTCCTTTAAATATGTGATTCTTTTGTAGAACCAGCCCAATATTATTTCTCAGATATTTGGTGTCAAACTCTTTCAAGTCAATGCCATCTAGGGTAATGTTGCCACTATCTGGTTCGTAAAACTTATCCAATAGATTTACCAATGTGCTTTTACCAGCACCACTAAGACCTACAAATGCGGTAATTTTGCCTGCTGGTACCGATAGTGTAACATCACTTAGTGCCTTAGTACCGTTTGGATATGTAAAATCTACATTGTT
>CAYFTB010000016.1:0-4126 GCA_964345875.1 uncultured Proteiniphilum sp. | reverse complement strand
CTCTTTGCACCTTCAAACAAAAAGCTTAATTTGCGTGTTTGCAGTTGGTTTTCGGTCATGTCAAACTGTATTTCATTATGTTTCTCTGCTTCACGCCCTTCTCTTACAAATGATTTGATAACAGTTATTGATTCTATCAGGCTAATAATTACACTACTTTTGGTTTCTCTGTAGTTTCTCATTCTGCGTCTAAATCCACCCAACTTTTTTGCTTGTAGTTTGCTTATAAAAAAATAGAGTGGCAGGATAAGCAAACTCACTAGTCCTATATAAAAGTTTGCTGAGAACATGAAGAATAGTGCTACCACTGAATTAGCAAATAGTGGTAGTATGTCAATAAAAAAGTTTTGCACCAAACGTGTTAGGCTTGATATGCCTAAGTCAATTCTGGTTTGAAGTTTTCCACTTTCATTCTCTAATGATGAATAGAACGCAAGCTTATAGGTTAATATCTTTTCTACCACAGTTTGTGATAAGTCTCTAGAAACCATTATTCTCAGTTTTTCTCCAAAGAAACGCTGTCCAAATTGAATAAGGGTATATATTAGTTCTTTTGACAAAAGAATTATGGTGATAAATAGCAATAGTTTAGATCCATCAGCAATACTTTTACCTTTTTCCAC
Organism: uncultured Proteiniphilum sp.; assembly: GCA_964345875.1. GTDB lineage: Bacteria > Bacteroidota > Bacteroidia > Bacteroidales > Dysgonomonadaceae > Petrimonas. The sequence goes on along the minus strand of CAYFTB010000016.1, from coordinate 3,503 downwards.
AAGAGTGTTTATTTGATCTACGGTGTAGCGTAGAACATGAGCATTGACCTGTGCCATGAGCGAGCCAATAATAGTAAGAATAAGAGTTGCGATGATTAGCCACTTGTAGGGTTTGATATAGCTACTTACTTTCCGAAACAGCTGTGTGATAGTTAAATTTGGTTTTTGTTTATTATTCAATATATTTTAGGGTTTGTAAATGTTAGAATTGTATGACCTATAAGCTCGTAAATAGTTTAAAATAAGTCACAAACGATTATATATGGCTACTGTCGCATTTGTTTTGAATATTCAATGGTCATTTGTTTTGAATGTTAAATAGAAAGCCATTCCGTGAATTTTTTCTACATTTGTAGTTGTATTTTACATCACATTATATTTTATATGATAACAGAGATAGAAATTGAAGAATATTTACTATCTGATAGCGAGTATGTTTTGATAGACACACGCACACCGGCTGAATATGAAAAAGCACATATACCAGGAGCAAAAAATTTGCCACTATTAGATAATGAAGAGAGAACTAGGATAGGAATTACATATAAGCAAGAGGGTAGGGAAGCAGCAGTATTATTAGGATTTGACTTGACTGGACACAAATGGCGAAGCTTTATTGAAAAAGCATTAGTGATGGCACCTGATAAGAAGGTTGCGGTCTATTGTTGGCGTGGAGGTATGCGAAGTGGCATTATGTCTTGGATCCTTGACATGTATGGTTTTAATGTAGTTAAGCTTCGCAAGGGTTATAAGAGATATCGCAACTGGGCACTTGAGCAATTCGAAAAGAATTATCCAATAATCGTTTTGGGTGGTATGACGGGTTCGCACAAAACGGATATTCTGCTGGAGTTTCAAAATCTTGGCGAACAAATTATTGATTTTGAAGGTTTAGCCAATCATTGTGGTTCTTCGTATGGTGGCATGAATACAAAAGTACAGCCTTCACAGGAGGAATTTGAAAATCGGCTTGCATATAATCTTTTCAATCTTAATTCTGAACGTCGCATTTGGGTTGAGGATGAAAGCAGAACCATTGGTAAGCGAGTGATTCCTGAAAATATTTTTATGCAAATGAGGGCAAATAATCTGTATAAAATTGAAATAGACCTAAATCATCGTGTGAATTTTCTTGTTGAAGAATATGGAGTTTTAGATAAAGATTTTTTAATTGAAGCTACCCAACGAATAGAGAGAAGATTAGGTCCTGTACAAACAAAAACTGCTATTGAAGCTATCCGATCAGGAAATATGGAAGAGTTTGTCATAACTGCGTTAGGTTATTATGACAGAGCATACTTAAGGGGGCTAGGCATGAGAGATAATGATAAGATATTTTCAATAGATGTTGACTTTGAAAATATTAATCAGAGTGCAAAATATATTTTAGAACTTATAGATAAATAAAAAGGTTATCAATTATAATTATGAATATCGAAACAATAAAACTAACACAATATTCACATGGTGCGGGCTGCGGGTGTAAAATCAGTCCGGCCATTCTTGATTCAATTATTAAAACTACTGCAACATACAAAAAGGATGCTAAACTTTTGGTGGGTAACGATAGCAAAGATGATGCAGCCGTATATGATTTGGGTAATGGCACAGCTTTGATTTCTACTACTGATTTTTTTATGCCGATTGTGGATAATCCATTTGATTTTGGGCGAATTGCTGCTGCCAATGCTATTAGCGATATATATGCCATGGGAGGTAAGCCAATCCTTTCTATTGCTATTTTAGGTTGGCCAATTGATAAGCTTGCACCTGAAGTGGCTCAGCGAGTGATTGAAGGTGCAAGAGAAGTTTGTAACGAAGCTGGAATAGCTATTGCAGGAGGACATAGCATCGATGCTCCAGAACCTATATTTGGCCTGGCAGTTAATGGGTTGGTTGAAATTGCTGACTTGAAAGAGAATTCGAGAGCAAGTTCTGGTTGTAAGCTTTATCTTACAAAACCGCTTGGTGTCGGCGCATTGTCAACTGCTCAGAAGAAAGGGTTGTTAAAACCTGAAGATGCAGAAATTATACTCAAAAGCATGACTACACTAAATAAGATAGGGGCGGACTTTGCTAAACTTGAAGGAGTGGTGGCTATGACAGATGTTACGGGCTTTGGTTTGTTGGGGCATCTTTCTGAAATATGTGAGGGAAGTAATATCTCTGCAACTATTGAATTTGACAAAGTACCTACAATTCCATCATTGCATTATTATCTTGATTTGGATTGCATACCAGGTGGCACAAATCGCAATTGGGCAAGCTATGGACATATGATAGGTAGTTTGACTAATAGGCAAAAGGAAGTATTAGCTGATCCACAAACAAGTGGTGGACTTTTGGTAGTTGTTGAAGATTCATTTTGCAGTCAGTTTGAGAATATAGCTAAAGAGAATGGTTTATCTCTTAGCCCTATTGGTTACACAATGGAAAGACGTGACGTATTGGTAGAAATAAAATAAAAGTGTGTTTCTTATTATGATTTTAGCATTGGGGGCTTGAAAGCACGCAATATTGCAAAAAACAGCACCATGTTAAAACAAAAATACTATTTTTGCATTATAACAGTCTCAGGAAGATAATTAGACTTTACTGATTACTTATACTATAAATATAAAGAGATAAATGAAGACAAAGAAATTTTTATTACCCGAAAACGAAATACCTACACATTGGTATAATGTGGTGGCAGATATGAAAACTAAGCCACAAAAATTGCTTAATCCTGCTACCAAGGAGCCTATGAAAGCTGAAGATTTATACCCGCTTTTTGCTGAAGAACTTGCAAGGCAAGAGATGAACGAAACAGATATATGGATTGAAATACCTGAGGAGGTAAGAGATCATTATAAAATATATCGTCCGTCTCCACTTGTGAGAGCTTATGGTCTAGAGAAAGCTTTGGATACTCCTGCTCATATTTATTTTAAAAATGAAAGTGTCAGTCCTGTGGGTTCGCATAAGCTAAACTCTGCTTTGCCACAGGTTTATTATAATAAGTTGGACGGTATCACAAATCTTACAACCGAAACAGGTGCCGGTCAGTGGGGAACAGCTTTGTCTTTTGCTGGAAAAGTATTTGGTGTTGAGATTGCAGTGTACATGGTGAAGATAAGTTACGAACAAAAACCTTATAGGCGTTCTTTAATGCAAACATGGGGTGCTCAAGTTATTCCGTCACCAAGTATGTCAACTAAAGCGGGAAGAAAAATTCTTACAGAGCGACCTAACTATCAGGGTAGTTTAGGCACTGCCATTTCTGAAGCTATCGAACTTGCCATGCAAACACCAAATTGCAAATATACTCTAGGTAGCGTGCTTAATCATGTTTCACTTCATCAAACTATTATTGGTCTTGAGGCAGAGAAACAAATGGAAATGGCGGAAGAATATCCTGATGTTGTTATTGGTTGCTTTGGTGGTGGTTCAAACTTCTCTGGAATATCTTTTCCATTCTTAAGGCATGTCATAAAAGGTGATAAACAAACTCGTTTCGTTGC
>CAYFTB010000015.1:0-27328 GCA_964345875.1 uncultured Proteiniphilum sp. | reverse complement strand
TTTTTCTTTTAGTTCTCCATATTCAACTTAAAATTAATAGCAATGAGATTTAATAGATTTAATTGCTTGAACCCGACCTTGGCCTCTATATTTTTGACTATTCTCTACTAATTTATCATATTATATCTATGATATATAAAAGTGTTTTTTATCGAAAAAAGTATTTAGAGCAATAATAAAGTAAAAATAGTTTGTAGTTTTGTCATTGGATTGAGTCATGATTTATAAGATATATTAGGTTCAAGAGGCGTTACGCTTATTTTGTACTATGAGATCATTGAAAACTTCAAATTCAATTTTATATATGACACAGATAAACAGGGATTTTATTTATATCATTTTAGGGTTGCTGATATTGGGATGTAAAGGACAATCCCAGTCATTCCCTGAGTTTCCATCCTCCCCATCAAGAGAGTCTTTTGAAGGATTTCATTGGGAGATTGTGGAAGGTAATGGATTGAAATTTTGGGCAGAGCGCAATAAGGTTATTCATATGAAAGTGAATGATTCTGGGGATGAAGCCGGAATTGTATATGATAGAGATAAAAAGGATGATTATTTTCAGATGAAGATAAAGGTTTTTCCTCTTCCTACTCGTAAAATAGAAGATATTATTCCTTTATTGCAAAAAATGCCAGAATGGGACCCAACGGAAACTTGTGGCTTCCGTAAAATCAATTCTACCCGAAAGGGGGTTACTCGTTATGTTTTAGAACTGAATGGTGAATCTGCCGAAAACTTTTTGAAAAAGTCTGTTCAAGAGCCTATTCCTTCTACTTGTGGTGGATGGGGCATTGGAAATAGTGGCACTCGTTATTTTGAAATTCATGAAAGCAATCCAGATAAATTAATATTTGTAGAGATAGGTCAGGAAGCTCCATTGTTTGACGAGCAAAGTATTGTTTTACAGAACTAATTTATTTGATAAACTCTTACGTAATCAATTTCATATATTGCTGGCAGTTTGCTCTCATCAATTCCCTGCGAACCACCCCAGTCTCCGCCCCATGCTAGATTTAGTATTATATAAAATGGATTGTCAAATGGCCATGTATCTATGTTGTCATTCTTATCATTGTCATACCTGAAATATTCTTCACCGTCCACAAAGCCCTTTATATAATTAGGAGTCCATTCAATTGCATAAATGTGGAACTCTGTTTCTGCATTTTCGATAGGCTTCGTAGCTGTCTTTTCTGTTCTATTAACATGATTGTAGGATTTAGTGTGAATTGAAGACTGTACAATGTTAGGTCTATACCCCACATATTCCATAATATCTATCTCGCCATCTTTAGGCCATCTTTTGAAGTTTTTTGGCAACATCCAGAAAGCAGGCCATGTTCCTTTTCCACCTGGCACTTTTAGACTAGCTTCAAAATAACCATAAGTCCAGCTTTCAGTAGTGTTAAGACGAGCTGATATAATATTTTCGCCACTCTTTTGAGCAATAATCTTTAATGTGCCATCATAAATAGTTGACACAGTATCCCCATTAAAAACTCCCGCTACATATTTCTGTAGCTCATTGTTAACCCATTTTGGCTCAGCTGTTTCATGCCACCATTTTTCTGTATTTGGTAAGGCGGGCTTGCCATTGTTTGGACTGTCTTCATCAAACTCATCATTCCATACCAAAGTGTATCCTTGTGGTACAAAGTTTTCTTCTAGTTCCATTGATGAGATTGCAGTATTTGTCTTACACTTAGGGTAATTGTTTTTAGAATTAGTACCATCACCCTGAGTATAAGTTAAGACTAGAAGTAGGGAAATAAGTAGATTCATATTATATTATTTGCTGGTGTGAATAGTGGGTCTAAAACATGCGTGCTATTCGTTTGATTGCATCTACAAGAATATCAATTTCCTCCTCAGTATTATATATTGCAAAAGATGCTCTCATAGTCCCTTCAATTCCAAGACGGTGCATTAGTGGCTCTGCACAATGGTGTCCCGTTCTAATGGCTATTCCCATTCTGTCCAGCAGAGTTCCCATGTCATATGGGTGTATGTTGTCTATGAGAAATGATATAACGCTACTTTTCTCTTTAGCAGTTCCTATGAAAGTTATACCATCAATCTCCTGCATCTTTTTAGTTGCATAGTTCAATAATTGGGACTCATAATTAAAAATATTACTCATGCCAATATTTGATACGTAGTCAATTGCTGTAGCTAATCCACTCGAACCAATAAAGTCTGGTGTTCCAGCCTCAAATTTAAATGGTAGTTCGTTAAATGTAGTTTTCTCAAATGATACACTCGAAATCATTTCACCTCCTCCTTGGTATGGAGGCATCTTTTCGAGCCATTTTTCTTTTCCGTAAAGTACACCTATCCCCGTAGGTCCATATATTTTGTGTGATGAGAATACAAGGAAATCACAATCTAATTCCTGAACATCAATTGGTGTATGCTGAATGGATTGTGCTGCATCAATTAGCACAGGTATATTGTATTTGTTAGCAATCGCAATTATTTTTTTTATGGGATTGATTGTACCTAGCACATTAGAAATATGAATTACAGATATTAGTTTTGTACGTGATGTGATCTTGTTCTCAAGTTCTTCCAAAATTATATCGCCATTATTGTCAATTGGTGCTACTTTTAGTTTTACTCCGCTAACTTCGCCTTGCAATTGCCATGGGACGATATTGGAGTGATGCTCCATTTCAGTAATGAGAATTTCATCACCATCCTTGCAAAATTCGCGGCAGAATGATGATGCCACAAGATTAACTGCTTCTGTAGCTCCTCGAGTGAACACAATCTCGTTTTTAGATTTAGCATTGATAAATCTTTGTACTGTTTCTCGAGCGTTTTCGTGTGCTTGTGTAGCCTCCTGACTAAGCAAATGAATTCCTCTGTGAACATTAGAGTTTGTGTTGTAATACATCTCGTTTAATTTATCTATAACGCATTTTGGCTTTTGGGTTGTAGCCGCATTATCGAGATATATTAGAGGCTTATCATATATTTTACGTGATAATATTGGAAAATCGGAGCGTATGTTGTTTATATTCATAATGAGCCTTTTGTTTATAATGAATAATGCCACTATACGTTAACTCTTTGCGACAAGTTGCAACATTAACATAAATAGTGGCATTTAATATTGATTTTTTATTCAGATACTTTAGTTATAGGATAATAATCTATGCAAAGCATTGGCTTTTTAATCTAGATTATTTTTAAATCTTACAACTTCCGCATCTCATCAAATTTCCTCTAAATCTTTTATCTATCAGATCTTCTAGCCGTTCGCGTAGCGATTCGATTCTTATCATGTCCACTACATCTTTAGTGAAGGCTACCATTAACATCATTTTAGCCTCCTTTTCAGAAATTCCCCTACATTGTAGATAGAACAACGCATCATCATCAAGATGCCCTGTAGTCAGACCATGTGAACATTTTACATCATCAGCATAGATCTCTAGTTGTGGTTTAGAATACATTCTTGCATCTTCCGAAATAAGTAAATTCTTATTGTCCTGATATGCAAGTGTTTTTTGTGCATCCACTTCAACTAATATTTTACCACAAAATACACCTGTCGATTTGTCTTGAAGTGCATATTTAAATAATTCATTGCTATGGCAATTGGGAACGGCATGATCTAAGAATGCAAAGTTGTCAATATGCTGCTCCTTATCGCATATTGCCAATCCCCCAATATGAGCTTCGGCATATTCTCCCAACAATCGGAACTCATAATTATTTCTTGTAGTTCCGTTGTGAAGTGTTATACCAGAAATATTTACGTGCGAATTTTCTTTTTGTTCTGAGAATAGATTGTTTATCTTTTTTGTTTGAAAAGAGTTCTCCTCTATTTCATAAACGTCAACCTGAGCGTCTCTATCAGCAAATATCTCTGTAACCTGAGTCACAACAAATTCTACATTATCAACAGCATGATCGCATACTAGAAGCTTAACCTGTGCATTTTTTTCTGCAATAATTAGTATTCTTCTATTCACGTTCATGTCAACGTTACCTTTCAATAGGTTTATAAGCTGTAGTGGCTTTTCCAGTGCGACATTTTCGGGAATATATACAACGAAACCATCTTGTGCAAACATTGTGTTATATGCGATAGTTCCATTCTTCTCAACTTTAGCAATTTGAGCGTAATACTTCTTGAATATTTTTGAATACTTTTCTGCAAATTTTAGCATACTACCCACAAATATTCCTTTATTCAGTATGTCTTGCTCTTCGCTCTTATTATAATAGCGATCATTAATCATGAAGTGCAGATGTGTATCCAAGTTTGATACATTACATTTAAACTCTTCATATGGGTTTGTATCTACAAGCAAGTTGTCAATACTAAGTTCTATATTAGTATCAAACAATCTTGCAATATTTGTATTCTTATAATCCTCAAGTTTGGTGGTCGGAAATCCCAATTTATTAAACGCTTCAAAAGCCTCATCTCTATGACGATTCATTCCTTTTACGGAATTCTTATCGATTTGGCTTCTCTTGTCATTAAATAAATCGATATATTGTTGTTCAATCATTTAATTGTACCCTTTTTAATCGTTTATAATCCAGTCGTATCCTTTTTCTTCTAATTCTAATGCCAGTTCGGGACCTCCTGTTTTAATAATTTTTCCTTTGGAAAGTACATGCACTACGTCGGGTTTAATATAATCCAGCAATCTTTGATAGTGTGTAATAACTATTGATGCTTTATTTGGCTTGTGCAGTTTGTTTACACCGTCTGCAACTATTCTAAGTGCATCAATGTCAAGTCCCGAATCGGTTTCGTCAAGAATAACCAATGTGGGGTCAAGCATTGCCATTTGAAAAATTTCATTTCTCTTCTTTTCACCACCCGAAAATCCTTCGTTTACTGAACGACTTACTAATTGACTGTCTATGCCCAATAGTTCTCTTTTTTCTCTCATTAATTTAAGAAATGCAGATGCTGCTATTGGTTCTTCTCCTCTGTATTTTAGTTGTTCATTTAGAGCCGAACGCATGAAGTTTACCATGCTTACTCCTGGAATTTCTACAGGATATTGAAAACTTAAAAAAAGTCCTTCTTTAGCTCTGTCAGCTGGATCCATTTCCAGAAGGTCTGCACCTTTATATATTACACTTCCTTTTGTAACTTCAAATTTAGGATTACCTGTCAATACTGATGCTAACGTGCTTTTACCTGAGCCGTTAGGACCCATTATTGCATGAATTTCTCCCTCGTTTATTTCGAGGTTGATACCTTTTAAAATTTCCTTATTATCTACAACAGCATGTAGATTTTTTATTTGTAGTAAATTAGCCATATCTATATATTAAAAAACGGCAATATATTTAATCGTGCCGAATTATGATTTATTGTTTTGTAGTTGTATAGTTTATCTTATTAATTGCTGATTGAATAACAACTAGTTTCGATAATTGTTTGATTTTGATAAATAAAATGTCAGAGCTAGTGGTCATTATGATTATAATGGTAGAAATAAGTTGTGAATGAAAGTATTAAAGTGTATCTGCTTTTTTTATCTTCTTGAAAAGATCTGATGCAAATACAAACTCGTTTAACTTTTCGTTATCTGATTCCATTATAATTTCTTTAGTTCCTGTCCATTCTAATACGCCTTCATTCAGAAATATTATTTCATTACCAATGTTGATTACTGAGTTCATATCATGAGATACCACTATTGCGGTAATACCCAAATCAAATGTAATATCTGCGATAAGTTCGTCAATTAGTTGTGATGTCTTGGGGTCAAGTCCCGAATTGGGTTCGTCACAAAATAAATATTTTGGATTTAAAGCAATAGCACGAGCAATTGCTACACGCTTCATCATCCCTCCTGATATTTCAGATGGATACAGATCGGAAGCATCTTGCAGGTTTACTCTTTCAAGACAAAATTCGGCACGCTTTTTTCGTTCTCTCTTATTTTTTCTTGAGAAAATGTCTAATGGAAACATGACATTTTCCAACACCGTTCGTGAGTCGAACAATGCGGATCCTTGAAACATCATGCCCATATTACGTCTAATATGCTTTAGATCTCTTGATCGCATATTAGCAATATTATTTCCATCATAGTTAACTTCACCACTAGTGGGAGAAATTAATCCTATCAGGCACTTGAGAAGTACAGTTTTTCCTGAACCACTCCTGCCAATAATCATATTAACAGAACCCTCTTTAAACGTTGTGCTAATATTATCCAAGACAACTCGGCCATCAAACTCTTTTGTTAGATTCTTTACTTCTATCATTTTTAATTCTATGACACGATGTTAGTAAATACTAGGTCGGTTGCAAGGATTAATATATTGTTTATCACAACAGAGTCAGTGCTAGCTTTTCCAACTTCAAGTGACCCTCCTTTTACATAATACCCATAATATGCAGATACAGACGCAATAATAAATCCGTATAGCATAGATTTAATTATTGACTGCCAAACAAACCTTTCTCTAAAGAAAAACTGAATACCATATATGTATGTTGAAACGGGCGGAACACCTGTTACTAAACAAATTACATAGCCCCCAAACAACCCCAAAAACATGCTTACAATAACCAATACAGGCATAAATGCTACAAATGCCGTGATTTTAGGCATAATTAGATAGTTAGCAGAATTAACGCCCATTATTTCTAGAGCATCTATTTGTTCCGTTACACGCATTGTGCCAACTTCTGATGCTATATTTGAGCCTACCTTCCCCGATAAGATCAGACACATTATGGTTGAAGAAAACTCTAACAGAATAATCTCTCTAGATACAACACCCACCGTGAAGCGTGGCAAAAGGGGAGAGTCAATGTTGAGAGCAATCTGCATTACAATTACTGCACCAATAAAAAAGGATATGATCATTACTAACCATATCGAATTTACACCCAATTTGTAGGTTTCCTTTGAGAACTCTTTAAAAAATTCTCTGATTTTATCTGGTGGCGATATCGTACGTTTCATTAATAGAACATACTCTCCAATACTTTCAAGGGAACTTACTAAACTCATATTATTGCAAACGAATTAATCATGAAACAAAGATATATAATGTTTTCAACTTTGACCTTTGGTTCAGTGGTCTATAACATTTATCTAGGTTAATTTTACATGATTGTTAACAGAATAGGGTATTTTATTTAACATGATCTCTAACTCTAAGCCGTAATATTTCTTTTTATACTATCTCTTAGTAATTTGTCACGTTTCTATTATAGACAAAATATATTTTGACTATTTAAATTCTCAAAAGAGTTCCTAAAGTGTTTTCACATCATTGGTAGTGAGTTAAAAAACTAGGTTTTAAACGGTAACAAAAAAGTTTTTTTGCCCTACAAAGAGTATAAAGTAGCAAAAAAACTTTTTTGTTTTACATATTCCATTAACTATTGCTCTAAAAAACTTTTTTGTTTATCGTTTTAGAAGATTCCTAAGCAAATAAAAAACATTATTTAACCAATATGTCGGGTATCTGTGTTAAATAAATAAAATTAGACATCATGTATAGAAGATGGAGTACCCTGTTTGCTAATTTATGGAGCAATAAATAAGACCTGACACCCTAATAAAAAAATTTGTTTAGTCCATCTAAAAGCATAAGCACCAAACAAAAAAATTTGTTTGACTATTTTGACCTCTAAATGTAAAATGAATTAACATTATTGACCATAAAGTATAGTTAATAAAGAATAATAATTGGTTTTTTAAGCTCACATAGCAAAAAATGGATCATGATAAAAACATCCACACCCTGCTGAAAGCCCTTTTATCCCTAAAAAAATATTTTTTTTAGCCCACCGGAAAATTGTTTATCACAACAAAACTATCATAATAAGCTAATAATCAATTAAAAGCCTAAAGACATAATAAAAATAGCATTTATATTAACATTATTAAAGCATCGTAAAACGTCTAAATTGCAAATAAATGTAAATGAAAAGGTATATGCACCTCTTCTTTTTAACACTTCAAGTTTTGATTGATGACACTCCTAGGATTTTTGATTAAATATTTAGCTCAGGTATTGTTAAACGCTCAAATAAGAATAATCTAAATATATTTGGTCTTTTGTCATGTACTTAGGTATCGAGAAAAAGTATTTCAGAGCTATAAAAATAATAAGACATAGATAAATTTCTTTGGACTATCTCATTTTATTTAATACAAAACGACCATACGAATTATTATCGCATGGTCGTTTCATTATTCAGATTATATCTAATAATTTATAGCCCTTTTATAACCAAGATTGGAGTATCTGAGTGGAAAAGCATTCGTCTAGCAATTCCGGGATTAAATATACGCGTAAACAAACCTCTTCTAGAACTTGACATTGCAATCATATCTATCTGATTTTTTGTAATAAAATCTTCTAATACAAGTTCTAGTTGTTTGTCTCTGTCCAAAATCTTATAATTTAAATCAATATCAGGATATTGCTCTTCTAAGTATTTTTTTGTACCTGACAGCTTTATCTCATCCCAAACGTCATCTTTTCTTGCCATATGTGCTAGATGAACAGAAATTGGATATGGTCTGATAAAATTCATCATTATATCAAACGCTTTAAACTCTCTCTCTCTAAAGTTAGTGAGAAACCCAATATTCTTAATTTGAGAAATATCCATATCTTTTGAGTTCTCTGGGATAGCAAATATTGGAGTTCGGCATCCATCAATAACCTCTGCTGTAACACTGCCAATCAAATCAAGATCTTTTGCATTACTTCCACGTGTACCCATCACGATAGCTCTTGGACGATTCTTTCTTGAATAAGAAATAATTTCTTCTTCTGGCAAACCATTTACAATAATATGAGTAAACTTGATGTTGGGAAGTTTATTGTTGGATATCTTTAAATTAATATTATTAATAAGTTCCTTCATCTGTTTTTCTATTTTCTCCGAAATATTTTTGTATATCTCTCTATCAGATGTTTGCACTGCAAAAGAGTCGCCAAATGGTAGTGACATTGGATAATATGGAGTGTATAAAGAGTGTAGAAGAGTAACTTCACTATTAATATCACTTGCTAGATTGAATCCAAACTCACATGTTTTCATAGTATAGTTTGAAAAATCAATTGGTATTAAAACTTCATTCTTTCCTTTTATACTTTCCAAATCTTCTTCTGATTCAACATGTGATGTGAAATCAACCTGTTCAATAATAGTTAGAGCCCTTGGTAAATCATCTTCGTTGATTCTAACACGAACATTCCCTGGCACACTTGGCTGAATTATACTTACTCCGTGAATAACGGTCTTAATTCCTTCGGACTCTAATATAGATTTCAGAATTACAGCCTTTTCATATGAGTGTATTGCTACAGTCACAAGATTTTGTTCATGATTACCTTTATTTTTGTTGTCCTTTTGCATTTTCATTAAAATTTGAGTTTGTAATATAACTAATAGAAAACCCAATATTTAGGAAACGCATTCATAAATATTGGGCCTTGTTTGTTTTAAAGCTAGACTTGCTCCTGTTGCTCTTCCTCTTCTGTTTCCTCTTCTGTTTGATATACAGGATAGTCATCTAATCCTAATATTGATAGTGCTTTATCAAATATAGTTGAGTCATCTAGAACTACTATTCCACCGTCTGGACCTGATTCGATATGAACACCTGCACTTTTACCTTCTTTATAGTTGTGTCCACCAAAGTAATTCCTTACTGTCTCAGGCTTCAAGCCTAACTCGTCTGCAATTTTACGAATACTTCCGTCGGGGAGCTGGTCTTTCAATGCTCTTAATTCATTAAATGTTAGAGTTCTTGCCATGGTTTGCTTTAAATTTTATGTAATTAATAATTCAATGTTATTTAATCGTGCCATAAACATACACATTATTTCAGAAAGAGCCAACTTTTAAACTAAAAAAAGCATCTCTAATTATCGTTCCTACTTATAGAACAAGCATTATAGTGGTAATGTTGCAAGCAGTGGGCTAAATATTATCACAAACAGGATGTATGATGCAAAGACAATCCCGATAGTTCTTGACCTTGAGGCTGTATATGTGAGAGAGTTATCCATGTTTGGTTCTCCCTTTATATAAACCCTTTTTAGGGCTATTTTGAATAGCATATATACAAATAAAGCAATTAATGTTCCTACTATTATTCCTGCCAATATATCTGTAATAAAATGTACTCCTAAATATATTCTAGAGTAACTATTTAATAATGCCCATGAAATCATTGGAATTGTAACCCATCTACTTCTAAATATTAATGATAATAGAACTGCTATGCCAAAGCTGTTTGTAGCATGTCCTGAAATAAAGCTGTACCCACCACTTTTGTAGTTTTTTACCGTGTCAACAAATTCCATAAAATCGGGATGATATGTGGGTCTTAGTCTTTGAAAGTAAGTCTTAAATAATGATGATGATATTTGGTCACAAAGAGTAAATAGAAGAATTATAGCAACAATAGTTATGATTGCTGTTTTTATAGGTGTCTTATAAAACAACATAAAAACAAGAAAAATTAATATAGGAGCCCATATTAATTTACCAGTGATTGTCATGAACATATTATCTAAAAATATAGATTCACTACCATTTAATGCAAAAAAAAGATTTCGCTCCAAGGGTAAAAGATTTTCTATTGCCTCTTTCATTTGATTATTTTTTAATTACTTAAAATATACAAGATTATATATGTGATTATTATATCTTTTCAATATTTTCTTTAGATGTCCATCCAACACTTCCATTATCAATTTCTATCTCAACCCATCCTGCATCACTCTTTTTTATTTTTACTTTAGTTCCTTCGTGTAGTCTGAATAGTTCTTTGCTATTGTTGTCAGGCGAAGTCATCACTGATGCTGAAGCCGACATTACTATTCCACTTTTTCTATTTATACTTTGGTTCTTTTGTTTAAAGGCAAAATTGTTTGATACAAGTAACAATAATAGGAATACAATGGCTACATAAAAGCCTGTCTTTCGCACCCAAATCTTTTTCACAAAGAAATAGCCAGCCAAAGATATTAAAAATGCTATAAATAGAATTATTCCAGCATTAGCCCATTGATTTGAGTTGAATATGTTTCTTAGTTCATTGATCCAGTTGTTGAGAAAAAATTTATCAGAAGTGTCTATTTTGTCTTCCAATCTTGTACGCGCAAATCTTAGATTATGCTTTATGTCGCTATCTCCAGGTTTAATCAACAATGCACGCTCGTAGTTTAAAATAGCCTTTGCATTATCTCCATTTCTGAAATATGCATTAGCTAGATTATAATATATTTCTGCTGATTCCTTATTATCATGTAATCCTTGGGCCACTACTTGCTCAAATAACTGAATACTTTTAGTGAATTCTCCATTTCGATAAGCTTCATTAGCAGAATCTACAGATGTCTGAGATAAAGACAGAGATACTGATGATACTAAAAGTAAAAGTATTAATGATATATGCTTTAATGTTCTCATTCCTATTTAATTTTTAGTTTGCCTTCCATTTGTCCTATTGCACTTACTGCTTCTTTATATAGTTTATCCATAGCAGTGTCACTTTCTACGGGAGCATATCTGGCAAACTCGCATGTGTTGAGTATATTCATAAATTCTTTTATAAGAGAGTCCTCAACTCCCTTGTTAGCAAGTTCTGCTTCAATATTATCTTTTGTAAGTTTTGCCAATGGAATAGAAAGCTTGTCGCTAAAATAACCCCATAATGCTCGTAAAACCTCATTATAGAACATCTCTTTATTGTTCTGTTTTAGATATTTCTCGGCTACTCTCAGTCGCTTAATCGCCATTTTGTTAGCCTTTTTAGTTTTGATTAGAGATGTATTAGAATTCTCTTTAGCCCTCTTGATATTGAAAACAGAAAATAGAACAAAAATAGTAAATGGTATAATATACCATAACCAAAACTTAAGTGTTCCAGCAAAATATGAATCTTTAGATTGATATTGAGGTGTTTCTATTTTGATAAATCTGATATCATCTTCTACTTTAACCGTTTGTTGATTTACGTATGTACTGGTTGATGCTTTCGATGGATCGCCTTTTTCAATTTCAAGATTATATTCTGGGGATTTCAAAGTCTGATAAGACTTGGTTTTAGGATCAAAATATACAAACTCTATTGGTGGGATATTATATTTGCCTTCGTATCTTGGAATTGCCAAATATTCGATAGTTCTGCTACCAGTTAATCCATTATTTTCAGGTTGAAGATTGTTATTTATAGTTGGATCATAGGTTTCAAAATTTGTAGGAAAGACTACTTCTGGGTTTTGTATCAACTTACTGTTTCCCGTTCCCGAAACTTCTACTGTAAGTGTTATAGCTTCATTTGCTTTAATTTTTTCGGTGCTAATTTTGGTGTTCAAAGAGTATGAACCCACTGCATTTGAAAATCCTAAAGGTTTTCCTTCTGGTAATGGTTTAACATCAATGGTTACAGGATTTGTCTTTAAAGTCTTTTTCACTTCTGCCATCACTTCCTGAGAACCAAAAAATGTTGATACTTTTTTGCCTGATGGAACTGTAAATACTGTTTCGAGTTTACCTGATGGGATTGTTATTTTACCTGACCTTTGAGGAAAAAGTAGAGATTTCTTTATATCTGCTGTATAATAGTTTCTGTCGTTATAACGTTCAAGTTTTAATTGTTGATTTGATGAAATTGGAATTTCCTCGCTCATAAAACCATCAAACTCAGGAAATTCAGCCGTCTCAAAATAAATTTGTCCATAAACCGAATATAAACGGAACGTTACCGTAAATCCTTCTTGTTCATATATTCCGTTTTTTGATACAATAGCTCTAATGAATGCGTCATTAGCGTTTATTGTAGCAGTACTTGAAGTGGATGCTTGTCCAGTATCATTGTTTTGTTCAGCTGAACTGTTTTTGTCCGGCGGAAGAACTTTAATATTAAGTGAGTTTGATTTATAATTGCTCCCATCTACTACGATTGATGCCGGATCTATTTTGAAATCACCTTCTTCGTTAGCAACTAATGTGTATGTATATGTTACGGAGTTTTCGGATGTTGTTTTGCCATTTATAGTACTTTGACTATAACTTGTCGATGTTGATGGTCCAAAAAGGATATTAAATCCCTCCATCTCTGGCAGTCGCAAATCCTTACCCTGTTTGTTTAGTGTATAGCTAAGCCTAAAGTTTTCCCCTCTTATTACTGTTTGGGGAGCCGATGCCTTAAATGCAACCTGAGCTCTTGTATTATTTGTGAATATTAGCATTATAGCTAATACTAGCAAAATATTGTATCTGTTTAAAAAAGTTTTCATTAATATTCTTACTTGAAAAATATAAAGTGTTACCAATCTTTATTTAGCTTCCTGTTCTCTTCTGCCTTCTGCTTTCTTTCCTCAGCTTTCATTTTATTTATTTTATCTTGTGTTTCCTTTTCGTCTTGTTCAATTGCTTGAAGTAGCTGACGAGCATTATCACGTGACATTTGTTCTGGCTCGGGAGATTGTTCTGTTTTCTTGGGTTGATCAGGATTGTCTTGTTGTTCCTGCTGATTTTCGTCTTGTTGCTGTTCTTGCTGTTGTTCTTGTTCCTCTTCTTCTTTATCTTGCTTCATTTTTTGAACCACAGCTAAGTTGTATCGAGCTTCTTCATCTTCAGGATTCAATCTTAGTGCCATTTTGTAAGCTTCAATTGACTTCTCTAAATCTTTTTGTTGCAACATGCTGTTTCCAATATTGTGCCATGCGCTAGATGCGGCGTCATGATTCTCACTCTCCATTGATGCAAAGTTATTAAAGAATTTTGTAGCTTCCTCCCAGTTTTTTTGTCTGTAAAGTGTGCTTCCAATATTATAATTTGCTTCGGGTGCCGATGGGTTTTCACTAATAGCATTCTCATAAAATGAATATGCTTCTGAATATTTCTGATTATTATATGCTTTGTTTCCATTACGAACATTCTTGCGAACATCCTTTTGTGCAAATGAATTGACCGATAGCGATATAGTCAAAAATAGGAGGATATATTTTATTGAATAATATTTCATTTGAATAATCTAACGTTTTTAAAAATTGGATTTTTCTTGTCATATACTAAAATCTCGATTAATAGAATCAAAAGCATTATCCATGCAAAAATAATATACTTTTCGTCATATTCTGAGTACGATAGTGATATGTTCTTTTTAGATTGAAGTTCGCTCAGAGCTGTCTCCAATGCATTAATAGCCGAATTGCTGTTGTCGGCCTGGATGTATATCCCTTTTCCATTCCTTGCAATTTCCTGAGCCATTTGTTCATTAAGTTTTGTAACCACAACCTGCCCATTACTGTCTGCTTTATATTTATCACTGTTTTTTGACTCGGGTATTGGAGTTCCATCTATAGAACCAATACCAATGACATTAACCATAATTCCAGCATCAGCTACTTGTTTTGCTACTTCAAACGCATTCCCTTCATGATCTTCAGCATCAGTGATGAGTATAATTGCTTTATCTACATCTTTGTCACTTGAAAACGAGTTCATGCTTAGATTGATGGCATCACCAATTGCGGTACCTTGCA
Organism: uncultured Proteiniphilum sp.; assembly: GCA_964345875.1. GTDB lineage: Bacteria > Bacteroidota > Bacteroidia > Bacteroidales > Dysgonomonadaceae > Petrimonas. The sequence continues at coordinate 12,805 of CAYFTB010000015.1, read as the reverse complement.
CTGGAATTATATCCGTGTCTATGGAATTTAAAAATATTTTAGCAGATTGTGTATCGCTTGTAAGTGGCATTTGAACATAGGCTTCACCAGCAAAAACTACGAGTGCTATTTTATCATTTTTACGAACATCAATGAGACGCGACAAAATTTGTTTAGCTCTTGAAAGTCTGTCAGGTGAAACATCTCTCGCTAACATTGAGTTTGATACGTCAATTGCTATTACAAGTTCAATACCCTCTTTCTCTACATTTTCCACCTTTGTGCCAAATTGAGGTCTAGCTATCATAAATATTCCTGAGCATAGTGCTGCAAATATTAGCCAGAATTTTAGATAAGATCGTTTTAGAGATAATTCTGGCATCATCTGCTTGATTGTGGGCAAAAAACCCATACTTCTTACATCATTCCTCTTTTTGATATTTAGGTATATGTATAATGCTATCACAAAAGGTATTGCGATAAACAGGTACAAAAACTCTGAATTCTCAAATCTAAACATTTACTAGTATCTTATTTTATTATGATGTTATGCTTTGTTATATTGGGAAGTTAATAATCGTTCCCAATTATCTTTTCTAGATTACTATGGTATTGTTCTCAACCATGTTCTACGTAAAACTAGCTCAATAAATGCTAATGCTAAAGCGATTAGTGCATAGGGCAAAAATAGTTCTTGCTTGCTACTAACGTTTTGAACGCTAATTAGATATTTTTCTAATTGATCTATTTCGTGATATATCTCACGTAAGCTTTCATTATCAACAGCCCTGAAATATTTTCCTCCAGTTAAGTCGGCAATTTCTGTCAATACACCTTCATCAATATCCACAGGCATATTTTGCATTCTGACTCCAAAAGGTGTCTGCACTGGTGTTGGAGCTGTTCCCTTAGTTCCCGCACCAACGGTATATACCCTGATCCCATATGACTTTGCCAAATCCGCAGCAGTCATAGGAGCTATTTGCCCACGATTGTTAGATCCATCTGTCAACAGAATAACGATCTTCGATTTAGATTCACTATCTTTTAGTCTGTTCACCGAGTTGGCTAATCCAAGTCCTATAGCGGTTCCATCCTCAATCATTCCAAAGTCCACTTCATTTAGTAGATTTAGCAATACTTTATGATCCGTTGTCATTGGGCATTGGGTAAAAGTCTCGCCAGAGAATATCACAAGTCCAATATTGTCATTTTTGCGGTCAGTGATAAATTCAGCAGCAACTTTTTTTGCAGCCTCTAGTCTGTTCGGTTGAAGATCCTGAGCTAGCATTGACCCAGAAATATCTAGAGCAAGTATTATATCGATGCCCTGAGTCTCCGACTTCTCCCACGAATCTACTGCTTGTGGGCGCGCAATAACTATGATCAATAATGCAATAGTAACCATTCTTATTATGAAAGGCAGGTGTCTAAGATATACTTTGATACCCTTCTTCTGTCCCTCAAAAGCATGAGTGGAAGCAAGCTTGAATGATGCTTGCATTTTGGATAATCTAATAATATACCATACTGTTAATGGGATAATTAACAGTAATAAATACAAATATATAGGATTAGCAAATTGCATATTTTTTTATTTTTATCATAACTGGTTTTATCAAGAGCATTTTAATTAATCAATCTCTTTATCTTTTAAACTATCTTTCTCTTCTCCATCCTCTTTTATTGGTTCTTCTTCTTTTGTCTGGTTCACAAAAAAGTAAGCATTCATTAAGCTTAAATCATTTTCATCCTTAAATGGCTTGTGTTTGGCAAACTTAACCATATCGGCCAACTTCAATACCTGTTCAAGATTACTGATTGCTGAATCGGAGTCTATTTGTGATAGCTTTTTTACTTCAACTAGTGTCTCTTCTGATGTCATTTCAAGAGCATTTACTCTGAATCTTTCATAAAGATATTTACGCAACACATCAGTGATGGATGTATAATATTCCTTTTCACGGTCTTGTTGCCATATTTTACTCTCTTTTAGTTTATCCAGTTCTCTTAGGGCTCTGGCATGAGGAGTTAAAACTACTGGCGGAGTAAAGAAGTAACCCTTTTTCTTCTTTCGCATTATCATTGTAATGATAAGACCAATTATCACTACTAACAAGACTATCCCAAGCATTAGCCATAATATCCAAATATAGTCAGCCCACACAAACTTCGGTTTTTGGATAGGTTTTATATCATACAGTTGAAGTTGATTAAAATCAATAGAATCAGTCTGTCCTGTATTTAGCTTTTCTAAATATGCAACCGTAGAATCTTTAAGCACGGGGGATATAACTTTTAATCCTATAGAGTTTGAATATATAGTATCCGTGCCATCAAATACAGGCATATGCTCTACATAATAGAGAGTGGAGTCGAAAGATGTTACAAGATATCTGAAATTCATGGTTGCAACCTCATTTTCGATTAATGTGTCAGAAGGCAACATTGTGAGTACCTCCAATCCTTTCACGATTTCGTTTTCATAAACAGGGAAATATATTGTCTTGTCTTTAGGTGTGATTACCTTTAGATTAATTATTGCCTGCTCTCCAATCTGAATCTCTGCTGGTTGAATAGTCGCATTAACAGATGTTCTTTGTGAAAACGAACTTTGCACAAAAAACATCGCAAATATTGAGTATAGTAAAGAGATTTTATTTTGTAATAAAAAATATTTTATAGTCTTCATCAATTGATTATCTCCTTCTTTGAAATAATGATAGCAGTGCTTTCACATAGTCGTCATCTGTTGACACCGAAACATTGTCAACACTGCTTTGCCTAAAAGTTGTTTCCATTTCAGCTTGTCTGTTAGTCCACCACTTGCAATAGTTATTCCTAACCTTCTTTGATGATGTGTCAATCCATGTTTCAGTTCCCGATTCGGGATCATTTACTTTCATCAAACCTAACGAAGGAAGCTGAGTACTTAGTTTGTCATAAACCTGTATTGCTGCAATGTCGTGTTTGTTATTGGCAATACGCAGTGCTTGTTTATAATCGTTGATGTCAATAAAGTCTGAAATCATGAATGCTGTACACCGTTTCTTAATTGCATTAGTCATATATTGCAGAGCGAGACTTACGTCTGTTCCTGTCTTTTCAGGTTCAAAGCCTAAAATTTCGCGAATGATAAACAGGATATGCTTTTTACCCTTCTTGGGTGGGATAAACTTTTCAATTTGCTCCGAAAAGAAAATAACACCAATTTTATCGTTGTTTTGAATAGCCGAAAAAGCAAGTGTGGCCGAAATTTCAGCAACGACGTCTCGTTTAATCTTTTGAGATGACCCAAATCCTAAACTTTCCGAAACATCGATAAGCAACATAACAGTCAATTCTCTCTCTTCCTCAAATATCTTAACAAAGGGTTTGTTATAACGTGCTGTCACATTCCAGTCAATATCCCTAAGATCATCACCAAACTGATACTCACGAACTTCAGAAAAAGCCATACCCCTGCCTTTAAACGCAGAATGGTACTCACCTGCAAATATGTTGCGTGACAATCCCTTTGCCTTTATCTCTATATGTCGTACTTTTTTTAGTAATTCGCTTGTTTCCATATAATAATTACATACTTCATTTACTTTAGCATGCGCTTGTCATGATTTTCTCGTGAAGTGTAGTTTAGCATTTAAAGAACAGAATAGAGGTTCTACGTTATGGAACCTCTATTTTGTTTAAAATTTCACTTATTATTTCTTCAGTGGTGATATTGTTTGCCTCTGCTTCGTATGTAAGACCAATTCTGTGACGAAGAACATCATGACAAACTGCACGAATGTCCTCAGGAATTACATAGCCTCTGCGTTTAATAAAAGCATATGTGCGGGCAGCTAATGCTAGGTTGATAGATGCACGTGGTGAAGCACCAAAGTCTATCATCTGCGTTAAGTTTTTTAGGCCAAACTGATCTGGGAATCTGGTTGCAAACACAATGTCAACTATATATTGCTCGATTTTCTCGTCTATATACACTTCTTTTACCACCTTGCGTGCTTCCAATATTTCATCCACACTCACTACAGGTTGTTCGATAACAGGTTGAGTGAAGATATTCTGACGTATAATTTTAGCCTCTTCTTCTTTTGTAGGATAGTTGATTACCACTTTTAGCATAAACCTGTCCACTTGTGCTTCAGGAAGTGGATATGTTCCTTCTTGCTCAATTGGGTTTTGAGTGGCCATTACTAAAAACGGTTTGGGTAATTTATAGGTTTGCTCACCAATAGTGACCTGTCTCTCTTGCATAGCTTCAAGAAGTGCACTCTGAACCTTAGCAGGAGCACGGTTGATCTCATCTGCTAATACAAAATTGGCGAATATTGGTCCGTGTTTTACCGAAAACTCTTCGTTTCTTTGGCTGTAAATCATAGTTCCAATAACGTCTGCAGGTAGTAGGTCGGGTGTAAATTGCACTCTGCTATATTTTGCATCTATCAACTGAGCAAGTGTTTTGATAGCTAATGTTTTTGCTAATCCTGGCACTCCTTCTAGCAATATATGTCCATCGGACAACAGTCCGATTAGAAGAGATTCAACTAGATGCCTTTGTCCAACAATAACTTTGTCCATCCCTTTTGTCAGGGTTTGAACAAACATGCTTTTCTTTTCGATTTTCTCGTTTAGTTCTTTGATATCAATTACCTGATTCATATTATATTTATGTTAAGTAGAACAATTTATAATGTAACTACAAAAATAGGAAATGTTAAAAGTGTTTTGCCTGAAAGTACAGTTAAAAATAATTAATCATGATGTGTCCTTGAAAATGCTCTGAATTAACTTCTAACTACCTAAAAACATTTGAAATAGTCGAAAAAGAAATAATTCATTAAATACATTTACAATTGACATTATTAGCTATCAGTTTTTAGTTATGAGAATAATAATCTGAAAGCATCACTTACTTTTTTCACCTCTGTAATTTCAATTCCTACTTTTGATGTGAAGCCTTTTAAATTATTTGCAGGAATCATTATTCGTTTGAAGCCAAGTTTTTCAGCTTCCAAAATTCTCTGTTCAATTCTATTGATTGGTCTAATTTCGCCCGAAAGACCAACTTCACCCGTCAGACATGTGTCCTGATTTATAGACATATCAAGACTAGATGATAGTATGGCACTTATTATAGATAGGTCAAGACCCGGATCGCTGACTCTTAATCCTCCTGCAATGTTCAAGAATACATCTTTTTGGGCTAGTTTAAATCCTGCACGCTTTTCGAGTACTGCCAAAAGCATATTCATCTTTCTGATGTCGAATCCAGTAGCTGAACGCTGTGGAGTTCCATAAGCAGCGGTGCTAACTAATGCCTGAGTTTCGATAAGTAAAGGCCTAATTCCCTCTATTGCTGCAGATATAGATACACCACTTAATCCGTCATGATTTTGAGTTAGTAGCAATTCTGAAGGATTACTTACTTCTCTTAATCCTGTTTGGTTCATTTCGTATATTCCAAGTTCGGCTGTGCTACCAAATCTGTTTTTTATGCTTCGCAATATTCTATACATATAGTGATGATCACCCTCAAATTGTAACACTGTGTCAACAATATGCTCCAAGACTTTTGGACCGGCAATACTCCCTTCTTTTGTGATGTGTCCAATAAGAAATACAGGTGTTCCTGATTGTTTTGCAAATTTGAGTATTGATGCTGCACATTCTCTCACTTGTGATATACTGCCTGGGGATGATTCCATTGAATCGCTATATATTGTCTGAATAGAGTCTATAATTACAAGTTGAGGATTAGTGTTCTTGATATGCGTGAAAATTTGATCCAGATTTGTCTCACATACTATCAAGCTATTATCATTTTTAATTCCCAGTCTGTCTGCTCTGAGCTTTATTTGTCTTGCACTTTCCTCTCCCGACACATAAAGAGTTTTTATATTGTTTAGCTTTAGCATTGTTTGCAACACTAAGGTGGATTTTCCAATTCCTGGCTCACCACCTATTAAAACTAACGATGCTGGGACTAATCCACCACCCAGCACACGATTTAGTTCGCCGTCAAGCATGTCAATACGTGGCTCCTCGTCAGCTTTTATTTCGTAAATTAGTTGCGGATTGCTCTTGCCTGTTTCAAATGATCGTGTATCTTGATTTTTAATTGCTGCATCCTTTCTAACAATCTCTTCCACCAGAGTGCCCCATTCGTCGCAAGCAGGACACTTGCCCATCCACTTTGGTGATTCGTTTCCACAATTGGAACAAAAATATACTGTTTTTAGCTTTGCCATATAATATTGGTGTGTTTGTCTTAAATAACAAAGATAACCGATTTATACTACAATATTTTTAAATGCTGTAAATTAATTATTCATATATTTTTGGTTTTAAACCATTCATAACCTAAATTTCTAATTCAACTAGAACTCGACCTGAGCCAAAATATTTATTTTTCGACTAATTTTTGTGTTTTTGTCACTAAATTGCGTTATTTGAACATAGATAAAATTTATTTCGACCTATTTGACTTTTTAAAATGGTCGAAATTCCATGAGATGTTAAAATGAGAATTTAAATATCCAAAAAAGTCCATGAAATGATAAAATGAATTTTTTTTATCGAAAAAACTCCATTTTGAACAAAAGAAAGAGTTCAAACGAGCTCAAAAAAACTATTTTGCCCATTTAAATTCTCAAATTATCTCCGAAAGTATTTTGTATCGAAAAAAGCAATTTCAATGATATTCTAAAATATTATGGGTCACTAAAAGCTCTTTTAATGATATTTGAAAGTTTTCTGAATCAAAAAAAGTATTTCGGAGCAATATTGTCTTCTTTATGTATATTGTATATTTTTGCATTCAAATATAAAATATAACCACATGATTATTTCATTAATTTCTAAATCACTAGCTATTTCAGTAAAAAGCGTGGGAGCTACTGTGTCATTATTATCTGATGGAGCCACAGTCCCGTTTATAAGTAGGTATCGAAAAGAGGCAACTGGCGGGTTGGATGAGGTGCAAGTTTCTAAGATAAGTGAATTGAATAGTAAGTATAAAGAAATTGAAAAACGTAAAGAGTTTATATTAAAGTCGATTTCAGAACAAGAAAAGCTTACACCAAATATTGAAAAACAAATAGAGGAGTGCTGGGATGCATCCAGTCTTGAGGATATATACCTGCCATATAAGCCAAAAAGACAAACTCGTGCTGAAATTGCGCGTAAACGAGGATTGGAACCTCTGGCAGAATGGCTAATGCTACAAACAGATGAAGATGTTGACACGAAAGCTTCAAAGTTTGTAAATGCTGAAGTGCCAGATATTGAAGAAGCTATCAAAGGAGCTAAAGATATAATTGCCGAGTGGGTAAATGAAAGTGTTGAAGCCAGGCAGATTGTTAGACGTATTTTTGATCGTGAATCTCAAATTATATCTAAGGTGATAAAAGGTAAAGAACAAGAGGGAGATAAGTACAGTGATTATTTCGATTTTTCATCGTTGTTGTCAAAATGTCCTTCGCACCGCATTTTAGCTATACGACGCGGTGAAACAGAGGGCTTTCTGAGAGTCTCCATCTCTCCTGATGACGAAAATTGCTTAGATAAATTAGTTCCACACTTTGCCAAAAACAACACCTCGGCTGCTGATTTAGTTGAAGAGGCGGTTGAAGATTCGTATAAACGATTACTTAAACCATCAATAGAAACTGAATTCGCGAATTTATCTAAAGAGAATGCAGATATTGCGGCAATTAATATTTTTGCAGAAAACTTGAGGCAGTTGCTTCTTGCACCTCCATTGGGACAACAGCGTATTCTGGCGATAGATCCCGGATATAGAACTGGTTGCAAAGTTGTTTGTTTGGATGAGCAAGGACGCCTGTTGCATAATGAGACAATTTATCCCCATCCTCCACAAAAAGAGTATACTAAATCGGCAAGTAAGATTGTCAAGCTTGTATCAACTTATAAGATTGACGCAATTGCAATTGGTAATGGAACTGCAGGTCGAGAAACTGAAAACTTTATATCTAATCTTAGATATGAGAAGGAGGTAAAAGTGTTTGTAGTGAGCGAAAGCGGAGCATCAATATATTCTGCTTCGAAGATTGCACGTGAAGAGTTCCCAGAATATGACGTTACCGTGCGTGGTGCGGTATCTATAGGACGACGACTAAGCGATCCGTTGGCTGAATTAGTAAAGATTGATGCAAAGTCAATTGGAGTGGGGCAGTATCAGCACGATGTAGATCAAACTTTGTTGAAAAAAACATTAGATCAAACAGTTGAGAGTTGCGTTAACCTTGTAGGTGTTAATCTTAACACTGCAAGCAAGCACTTACTAATGTATGTGTCAGGCTTAGGCGAATCACTTGCTCAAAATATTGTAAACTACCGAACTGAGAATGGAATATTTAGTTCAAGGAATGATTTGAAGAAAGTGCCTAGGTTGGGTCCAAAAGCTTTTGAACAATGTGCAGGATTTTTGAGAATACCTGATGCTTCAAATCCCTTAGACAACTCAGCTGTTCATCCCGAAAGCTATAGTGTGGTAGGTCGCATGGCTAAAGATTTGAATTGCTCGGTATCCGAAATGGTAGCTAACAAGGACTTAATATCAAGAGTTGATATCAATCTCTATAAATCCGAGTCTATAGGAGTAGAGACCCTGACAGATATTATTCAGGAACTTGAGAAGCCAGGACGCGACCCACGTACTAAGGTGCAACTATTAGAGTTTGACTCCAATGTGCGGACAATTGATGATGTGAAAGAGGGAATGATATTGCCAGGAATTGTTACTAATATCACCAACTTTGGATGTTTTGTTGACTTTGGGATAAAAGAGAATGGTTTGGTACATATTTCGGAACTTGCCAACCGATTTGTTTCTAATCCCACAGAGGTTGTTTCACTTCACCAACATGTCAGTGTCAGAGTAGTTACAGTTGATAGAGAACGAAAACGAATACAACTCTCAATGAAAGATGTTTAGTAGTTGAGAAATAAACTTTAGTTTTGTTTCTTAACTTAAAAAGATTATTATATCTTTGTCGTCGCAATTGCTCAACGGTACCTTGACCGAGCGGTTAGGTAGCGGTCTGCAAAACCGTGTACGGCGGTTCGAATCCGCCAGGTACCTCAATTCAAAGGAGTGGATATTCATTATTCGCTCCTTTTTTTATACTAAAAAAAGCCATTTCAAATATATGAAATGACTTTTATCCTAACTATTTGTGTGGTAATCGTTGGTAGTTTGTTTATACCAGTGAAATAAATATTTCTTTATCTTCTGTTTCAAGCGCTATTTTTCCTTCTCTTGCTAACCAACCAATTGCTGCATAAAGATTATTGTATGTTAGCTTGGTTGTTTCTTTTACGTCTTTTACATTTTGACGACCGGATATGTCTAGTACACTCCAAACTTTTCCGGCATTTACTCCAATTGTTTCTATCATTTCTTTTAAGTTTTTGATAATTTGGCAACCTAAATGTTAGGCAAAAGTACTAATTTTTATATTATTGTCTTTTGTGTTATTGTTAATAAATAATAAGACTCAACTTCGGTTAATATAAATTTTAATGTCAGAAGTGCTTGTAAATCAATCTTGGAGCGAGGTGTAAATGTTTCGCAAAATATTATCAGTTTGCTTTATTATTGAGTGGTTGTCATCGTTTATTACTACAAAATCAGATAATTTGATTCGTTCTTCATCACTCATTTGATTATTGATTCTAGTTATGATTTGTTCTCTGGTCAATTTATCTCTTTTTGACACTCTCTCTATCCGTTTGTCAATAGGTGCTGTAACTGTTATGATTTTGTCAACAAACTTATCAAATCCAGCTTCAAATAATACGGGAGCGTCAATTGTTATAATCTTAAATTCTTTGTTTTCTTCAACCCAGTTTAGGAAGTGTTTGGCAAGTTCGGTATGGATTATTTTGTTCGCAAATTTAAGGTTCTCTTGGTTGTTAAATATGTGATGAGCTAATAACTTCTTGTCTAATACGTTGTTTTTGTAAATGTCGTCTCCAAATCTTTCCTCCATTTTCTGTCTAATAACTGATGAAGTATCATTAAGCCTCTTTGCTTCAATATCTGCATCATAAATAGGTATGTTGTAAAGTGACAATAGTTTGCATACAACAGATTTGCCACTTCCCATGCCTCCTGTAACTCCTATTATAGTCATAAGCCTATTGAGAAATTTGTAATTGTTTTAGTGTTATCTCTTTTCTATTAAAAAATCTACGCTTGCTGGAGATATTTTAATGTTCATTACTGATGATGGACTGTTAGATAAAGAGAGCTCAACCTTGGCATTATCGTTTTTGTAGAAATCGTTATAATTTAATTCGATAAGGAAGTCCTCAGGTTTTATTTTTTTATATTCATCCAAAGTAACTGAGAATGACACATTAGCTTGTGAAGGGAAGAACTTAACATCCCTGTCCTCGGGTATGTTAGTTGCATTAATCAATAGCTCTACTGTTCTTTCTGTATAAACCAGAATTGGAATATTAACTTCTACAGTGTTGGGTTCTAATTTGACTCCACTTTGTGGAACTTCAAGTTCAAGTGCAAATTTTGATGATTGTTTAATATCATCTAGTTTTGCATATTCGGTGTGAACTTCTTTTAGGTTTTCTAATTGTTTGGCAGAGCCATATGCGATTACTTTATCGGGTGTAATAATCATTGGCTCGGCAATCAGATTATTCTGAGCTGTAGATATTTCTCCGTTAAAAATAACATCAATCTCCTTTTGTTGTAGCTTAGAAGCCTTTAGTGGGATGCTAATGGGGTAATAACTCTTTATTTCGTCAAGATCTATTTCGAGTTTATTTCTAAAAATTCGCTTCAACTCCTCACCCTGAATCTCTGAGATGCCTTCATTATGGTATTTCTCTACGTCTATATCGATAACAGGCTTTTGAGAGAATACATTCTTAAGTATATTTACTCCTTTAGTTTCAATATTAACACTGAATGAGTCAGTAAGTGGAGTGTCGAAAGCTATATCTGGAGGTATATTTGTGTATTTTACAGGTATAAAGTATTTATGTTTTACATCCTTATCGATAAATAGCAACATCCAATATGCAAACGAAATAATAAGAAAAACAAGAAATAGGCTAACGTGTCTCCAATTGATTCTGGATATATAGCCTATTCCTTTTCTTATATACTCGTTTTTGGATATTCCTAAATGCATTTATTGCAAGTGATGTGAAGTTATTTTTGAGCTGCATCTGCTGATGATGCGAAAACAGAAGTTTTTTCAAATTTAAGTCTTACTCCTTCTGCTACTTCTACTAATATCCAAGTGTCACCTACTTCTTTGATGCGACCATGTATTCCGCCTGCAGTTACAACTTTATCACCATTTTTCATTGCTTCGCGGGCTTTTTGCACCTCTTTTTGTTTCTTTTGCTGTGGACGAATCATGAAAAAGTACATTACTGCAAATAATGCAATCATCATAAATAGGAAAGAACTATTTCCGCCAATACCGCCTGCTGCTTGTAATAAAATATTCATGCTTTGTTTGATTTATATTGATTTGTATTTAGTTTTTAAATATAACATTGTCTTTTTTGAGGGTTGTTACTATTGCATCCAAAACCCCATTAATAAATGTTCCACTCTTTGGTGTACTATACGATTTAGAAAGCTCTATGTATTCGTTCAGAGTAACACTTGTTGGTATGTTATCAAATGTATGAATTTCTGATAAAGCTATCTGCATAATGATTAAATCCATAAAAGCGATACGTTCAAAGTCCCATTTTTCAGTATGGCTTTCAATTAGATCTCTATATTCGTCCTGATTCAGAATTGCGTTGTGCAATAGTCTGAGAGCGAAATTTTTATCCTCATCATCTCTAAACATTGGTAGCAGTTTCTGATCATCGCCACTAGTTTCCGAGAACTGTCTAATAGTTTTAAGAGTAAAACTTTGAATTATTTCTACGTCATCGTTCCAGTAAATGCTTTCGTCTTCTAGTATTTCATCTAATGTTTCGTTGTTGTAGATAAATTGTTTGAAAGCTTTTCTCCAGAATTCTCTATCTGCTTCGTAGCTGGTGTCTGTACTAGCCGAATATTCGAGATAAATCTCAGACTCGAGTATGTCTTCGAGTAATTTTTTTAGAAAAACATCATGTTCATCCCATGACATTGGGTAGTCATTCAGATACTTACTAAGCTGCTTGTTGTCAGCCAGCTGTTTGATGAATGAATTTTCCAGAAGCCTTAAATTAGGATTCAAATCCTCTTCGGTGGGAAGAAGTTTGTTGCGTCTGGTCTCTACTTTGGCCTCGTAAGTCCTCGTAATTTCAATCATCAACAAAAGAAGATAGTAGTAAAGATCGTATGATTTTTGCAATCCAAAAAGAAGCTCCTTTTCTAGCGAGCGCAAATCTTTATTCTTGTTCTGATACCATGAATAGACTATCTGAACTATTCTGATACGAATTAAATTTCGATTAATCATTGTTTAAATGAACATTATAAGTTTGCAAAATTAGACAATTAATTTGATTCATCAAGCACAAACTTTTACTATTACAATAATGTCTGAGCTTTTTTATTTGAATTTAAGACTTTGTTGCGGGTATATGTTTATTGAACAAATATTGATTGGTAAATTTACTACTGAATTTCTACTGTTCACATCACGAACAATACAAATCTACATGTGAAATCCTATTGTATTTGTCCCGAACAATGTAAATCCACTTGTAGATTTCTATTGTATTAGGTACGAACAGCTCAAATCTACATGTGGATTTTAATCGTATAGCATAGATACAATAGAAATATAGCCTGACATTTAAGCATCACTATTAGTATTTA
>CAYFTB010000014.1:0-27455 GCA_964345875.1 uncultured Proteiniphilum sp. | reverse complement strand
TTTATTTAATTGGCTTGATGAATAAGAAATTTATGTGATCTATTTATTATAGATAATTGTACTTTTTTTGTGGCATATCCATTTTAAAATGTCTATTTTTGCAAAAATAAAATTAATTAAACGAGATAAATGAAACCGACACTTTTTGTATTAGCAGCTGGTATGGGTAGCCGTTATGGTGGCTTGAAACAGCTTGATGGGGTAGGTCCTAATGGCGAGACAATAATGGATTATTCAATTTATGATGCAGTTAAAGCTGGCTTTGGTAAATTGGTATTTGTTATTCGTGAATCCTTTGAGGACGATTTTAGAGAAAAGATTATCAAAAAATATGAAAAAGAAATTCCTGTAGAATTAGTATTTCAAGAATTAGACAAACTTCCTGAGGGGGTTACTCTTAATCCAGATCGAGTTAAACCTTGGGGCACTAATCATGCAGTGATGATGGGAAAAGATGTTATTAAAGAACCTTTTGCCGTTATTAATGCTGACGATTTTTATGGTGCCGAAGGCTTTCAGGTTTTGGGAGACTATCTATCCTCATTGTCTGATGATTCTGTGAATGACTATTGCATGGTGGGATATAGAGTTGGTAACACACTTTCAGAGAGTGGATCAGTAGCGCGTGGTGTTTGTGAAACTGATAGTGAAGGAAACCTTACGGGAGTAGTGGAACGTACTGAGGTTAAACGCATCGACGGCGTTGTGAAGTATAAAGACGAAAATGGTGAGTGGGTTGCTACTGATGACAACACTCCCGTCTCGATGAATATGTGGGGTTTTACGCCCGACTACTTTAAGTATTCAGATGACTATTTCGTGGAATTCTTAAAAGAAAATTCTGACAATATAAAAGCTGAATTCTTTATTCCTCTATTAGTAAATTATCTTACAGTAAGCAAAAAAGCATCAGTTAAAGTTTTGGATACACCATCTAAGTGGTTTGGTGTTACGTATGCGGAAGACCGCCCAGATGTGGTGGCACGATTGCAAAAGCTTGTAGATGATGGTGACTATCCGTCTCCCCTTTGGTAATTGAGCTAAATGATTGCGGATATTATTACAGTATTATTGCTGATTTTGCTGAATGGATTTTTTGCAATGTCAGAGATTGCGGTTGTTTCTGCAAAAGCAACACTGCTTGACTCTGCACGAAAAAAAGGTAGTAAAGGGGCTGCTGCAGCTTTAAGTCTTAAGTCGAGCCCTGATCACTTCCTTTCCTCAGTTCAAGTTGGCATAACGCTTATTGGCATTGTAAATGGAGCATATGGAGGAGCGACATTGTCGGTTCACCTATACCCTTTTTTCAAACAGTTTGCATTCACTGCACCTTATGCAGAACCCATATCAATAATTACTGTTGTAGTGGCTATTACCTACCTTTCAATAGTTGTTGGCGAACTTGTTCCTAAAACAATAGCATTGAATAATCCTGTGAATGTAGCAATAGCTGTAGCACGTCCGGTCAAAATCATAAGCATAATATTTTATCCATTTGTAAGATTCCTTGCAATATCCACCAAATTATTCAATAATCTGATTGGAATAAAGTCTGAAGATAATATAGTATCAGAAATGGAGTTGAGGGCTCTCCTGAGAACAGCGTCTCTAGAAGGAGTTATTGAGAAGGAAGAGAATATTATTCACGAGCAGGTTTTTTATTTTTCTGATAAGCGAGCCAAGCATATTATGACACACCGCACAGATGTGGAGTGGGTTAATATCTCAAGAGACAGAGAAAGCGTTATCAGCAGTTTGTTAGAAACTAATCATAGTCGTGTTTTGGTCTGCAATGGAACTTTGGATGACTTTGCAGGTGTGATTGTGATGAAAGAGTTTTTGGTTGAATTATATCAGAACAAAGATTTAAATATCAACGATTTTATCAAAAAACCTGTTATTGTGCCTTCTACTTTTAAAGCTCAGAGAATTTTGGAGCGATTCAGGCAGATGCACAACTATCTAGCAGTTGTAGTTGATGAATATGGTAGTTTAGATGGTATCATCACACTTCATGACATTTTTGAAAATCTTGTTGGATCTATTCCAAATGAGAATGAAGATCCCGAGCCAGATATTTATGTCAGGAAAGATAATAGTATTCTTATAAATGGAGAAGCTCCAATAGAAGTGCTGGCTCAGTTTAAAGATGATTTCATTATAGATTTTGAAGAAATTGATTATTCTACTGTAGCTGGGTTTATGTTGTCGCACATAAATAAAACTCCACAAATTGGAGATGCTTTTCAGTATGAAAATCTGTCATTTGAAATTATAGACATCGATGGCAACAAGATTGATAAGATATTATTGACTGTATCAAATAATGAAGAAGCAACACCTATATGATTTTTAATTTGTCAATTATAGATAATAATATAAAATAATATAATAATACTAATGTGGTGATTATGATATGAATTGCGGGTCTGTATCTTGAAAAATATCTATTATATTAAGAAGATATGTTATATAACACAATTTAATATAGATATTTATAAAAAATATTGTGTTATTTTTACACCAATTTATAAGACATACTCCGATCTTCATGATTACCTTTAATTAAATTCCAATAAACATGAACGAAATGTATAATAAGTCCGGTTTGCATTCGGATAATTTCAAAAGAAATATTGATAAAATGCAAACCGGATTATACGTTCTTACAAACAGTAGTGGAAGTGAGGTCCTAGTTACAAATTATGGTGCTAAAATTGTATCACTGATGGTTCCTGACCTAAATGGAGCTTTCGTGGATGTGGTTTTGGGGCATCCTAATATTGATGACTATCTAAATTCAGAAGAGCCATACTTTGGCGCAGTTTGTGGGAGAACAGCTAATAGAATTGCGAAAGGAAAGTTTATACTCGAAGGCGTTCAGTATGAATTAGCCGTAAATAATGGTCCCAACTCACTTCACGGAGGATTGAAGGGTTTCAATGCCGTAGTTTGGAACGTTGAAGAGGTTACTGCTAACAGTATTCGTCTAAACTATCTTTCTGTAGATGGAGAGGAGGGTTTCCCTGGTAATCTTAATGTGTATATCACATACACGCTAACTGAAGATAATGCTCTTGATATAGAATATGAAGCTACTACAGACAAAACGACTATTCTTAATCTTACAAATCATTCTTATTTTAATCTCTCTGGCGAAGGTGACCCTTATATCGGAGATCATGAGCTAACTTTGGAGTCTGATTTTTATTTGCCAACCGACAACACTGCTATTCCATACGGAGAGGCTCAGCCAGTTGAGGGTACTCCATTTGATTTCACAAATTCACATACTATAGGTGAACGAATAAATGATGATTTCGAGCAATTGCATTTTGGTAAAGGCTATGATCATACCTATGTTTTGAATAGAAAGAAAGAAAAAGAATATGCATTCATAGGTAAATGTCGTTCTCCAAAAACAGGAATTGTTATGGAGATGTTTACTTCAGAGCCTGGAGTGCAGATGTACACTGGAAACTGGATGACTGGAAACTTTAAGGCTAAAAATGGAAATACATATCCAGAAAGATCGGCCGTTTGTTTCGAGACTCAGCATTATCCTGATAGTGTGAATAAGCCTGAGTATCCCTCGGTAGTATTAAAACCGAGTGAGACCTTTAATTCAAGAACAACTTTTAAATTTAGTTTATAACAACAATAACATTTAAAACAAACAATTAATAGAAAAAGTATGAGTACAAAAACTAATCAAGGTTCAGGAAGAATCATTCCAATTATTGTGATGATTTTCCTATTTGGAATGATTGCCTTCGTAACTAATTTGGCATCTCCAATGGGAGACGTATTAAAGTATCAATTCGGTGTGGCTAACTGGATGGGAACACTAGGTGTATTTGCAAACTTTATTGCATATGCATTTATGGGATATCCAGCGGGTGCTATGCTTCAAAAGCTAGGGTACAAAAAAACAGCTCTTATTGCTATTGCTGTTGGTTTTGTAGGAGTTGGTATTCAGACTGCATCAGGCTTCTTAGGTAGCTTTGGTGTTTATCTGCTCGGTGCATTTGTTGCTGGATTCTCAATGACTATGCTTAACACTGTAGTAAACCCAATGTTGAACTCGCTAGGAGGTGGTGGTAATAAAGGTAACCAATTGATTCAAATTGGAGGTTCTTTCAATTCACTAAGTGGTACAGCTGTTATAGTTCTTACAGGTATCTTGATTCCATCTATTGCAACAGCAAAAATTAGCGATGTGTTCCCATTAATGTATGCAGCTCTTGCTATTTTCGCATTTGCATTTATAGTTATCCTTGTTTCTGCTATCCCTGAAAAAAATACAGTGCAAGAAAACAAAACTATTGAAAAAGCAAAACATTCACCATTATCGTTCCGTCACTTTGTATTTGGAGCTATAGGTATTTTTGTATATGTAGGAGTTGAGGTAGGTATTCCTAACGTTTTAAATAAGTGGTTGCAAAACCCAGAACTAGATGTTCTTAAACTTGGAGGCACTGGGGCTGTAGAGGCTATTGCAGGATCAGTTACTGCTACTTATTGGTTATTAATGTTAGTAGGACGTCTTATTGGTGCAGCTATTGGTAGCAAGGTATCCGCAAAATCTATGCTTTTAGTTGCTTCTGTTGCTGGTTTAGTGTTAACCATTTCTGCAATGTTTGCGCCAGTTGACACTATGGTTAATCTACCTGTATTCAAGAGTGGAGGTGCTGAAGGTTTATTCGGTCTAGCCAATGTGCCTATTAATGCTGCATTATTAGTTCTTGTAGGATTGTGTACCTCTGTGATGTGGGGTGGAATTTTCAACCTTGCAGTTGAGGGGCTAGGTAAATATACTGAAAAAGCAGCTGGTATATTTATGGTAATGGTTTGTGGTGGTGGAATCTTACCTCTATTACAAAACGTTATCGTTGATATTACTGGTGGTGAAGGTTACCTATCTAGTTATTGGTTAGTAGCAGCAGGTCTTACTTACCTAATCTATTACGCTCTAATAGGTTCTAAAAACGTTAATACTGATATTTCAGTTGAAGACTAATTTATTATAATATGTATATTGATGCACCAGATCTGTAAGGCTCTGGTGCATTTGAAATAGAACAAATCAAAGAAAAATAATGACTAAAGAACAAATATTAAAAATATTTCAAGAAAAGATAGGTGGTGATTCTCCTGAGGTTTATACCTCTCCAGGGCGAATCAATTTGATTGGCGAACATACTGACTATAATGGAAGTTTTGTTTTTCCCGGTGCTGTAGATAAAGGCATTATTGCAGCAATTCGTTTGAATGGTACAGATAAAATTAAAGCATATGCTGCTGACCTAGATGAATGGTCTGAGTTTGGATTAAACGAAGAAGACCTCCCAAGAGAAGGATGGGCAAAGTATATTTTTGGAGTATGTCGTGAAATTATTAAGCGTGGTGGTAAAGTTGAGGGTTTTGACACTGCATTTGCGGGTGATGTTCCATTAGGAGCTGGTATGTCTTCTTCAGCTGCACTTGAAAGTACTTTTGGTTTTGCACTAAATGATATGCTAAATCTTGGTATTGACAAATTTGAGATTGCTAGAATTGGTCAATCAACAGAACATAACTATGTGGGTGTGAAATGTGGAATTATGGATCAGTTTGCTTCTGTTTTTGGTAAGGCTGGACACTTGATTCGTCTTGACACTAAGAGTATGGAGTATGAGTATTTCCCATTTGATCCTGTTCCACACGGATATAAACTTGTGCTACTGGATACGCTAGTGAAGCATGAATTGGCATCTTCAGCTTATAATAAGAGGCGCGAGTCATGTGAAGCCGCTGCTACTGCTATTTCAAAAAATCACTCTGAGGTTGAATTTCTTCGTGATGCATCGTTAGAAATGCTGAATGAAGTTAAAGATGTAATTTCGGCAGAGGACTTTCTACGCGCTGAATATGTGATAGAGGAGACTCAGAGAGTTCGTGATGTTTCAGATGCACTTCAAAAAGATGACTATGAAACTGTAGGTCAGAAAATGTTTGAAACTCATCATGGTATGAGTAAGAAATATGAGGTTAGCTGTGAAGAACTTGACTTTCTTAATGATGTTGCTAAAGATAATGGTGTGACTGGATCTCGTGTAATGGGTGGAGGTTTTGGTGGTTGTACAATTAATCTTGTGAAGACAGAATTATATGATTCATTTATCGCGGATGCAAAATCTAAGTACAATACAAAATATGGTAAAGAACCAAAAATATATGATGTTGTAATTAGTGATGGAGCTCGTAAGCTTTAATAGCCTAATATAGAAACACTATATTTTTTATAATTAAGGGAGAGGAGTATTACATATCCCTCTCCCTTTTTTGACAATTAAACAATAACCCTAAATTTGATATGTTAGCCAATTTTTACTTGAATAATTCAAAGTTCTTAATTGCTGTTGATTGCATAATTTTCGGATTTAAAGATAAGGAGATGAATATTCTCCTAACTCGTCGTCCTGTTGAACCACGCAAAGGAGAGTGGTCGTTGGTGGGTGGTTTTATGGATGAAAATGAAAGTCTTGATCAAGCAGCTCAAAAGGTTCTATATAGATACACACGTCAAAAAGGTGTTTATATGCAGCAAGTAAATGCATATGGACAGATTGATAGAGATACTGGAGATAGGGTTGTTTCTGTTACATATTATGCATTGGTTAAACTTGAGGAATTTGATACTAGTCTCGCAAAATCGTATGATGCACAATGGGTTAATGTGCGAGAACTTCCTCTTCTTGTTTTCGACCATAATCAAATGGTTGAAGATGCATTACGTTTATTAAGGTATAAGGTTTCTTCGCAGCCTATTGCATTCGAGTTTTTTGAAGAAAAATTTACATTCCCAGCATTGCAGGATTTCTGGGAAGCAATTTATCAAATGCCAGCGGATAAACGAAACTTTAGAAAAAAGGTCTCCTCTATGGATATCCTTGATAAGCTTGAGGAAAAAGATAAATCATCATCCAAGAGAGGAGCCTTCTATTATGTGTTTAATAAAGAAAAGTACAGAGAGTTTATAAAATCTGGAAACAGGTTTTCACTCTAATCAGTGCTATACTTATCTATTATTTTTGATATTTAAAGCGGCGAATACTTCGTTTAGGGGTCTTATCAAACTCTTCGTCTTGAATTCTGAACGAAGTAATTCTGCTGTATGCTGCTAAATTGTAGTTTATCTCCTTAATTACTTTATCGAAGAATTCGTAATAATCATCTTTGTTTGTTACACCTTCGGCTTTAAGTTCTTCTTCCTCGGGAACTATTAGAGCAACAATCTTTTCGTTTTCTTCTATAACTAGGGATTCCATTATGTAGGGAGAGTTATTCAACTTGTCTTCTATTTCCTCAGGATAAATATTTTGGCCAGAAGGACCTAAAATAAGATTCTTATTTCTACCTCTGATAAATACATAATTATCTTTATCTAAAACACCCAAATCGCCAGTCTTTAGCCATCCATCTTCAGTGAAGGTCATCTTTGTAGCTTCTTCATTTTTATAATATCCAAGCATAACGTTGCTGCCTTTCGCAAGAATCTCTCCAACAGTGTTTTCAGGGTCTTCGGAGTCTATTTTTACTGCCATTCTGTCAACGACTTTTCCGCATGAACGTTCTTTAAAGTCTTTCCAAAATGAATATGAAATTAATGGTCCACATTCTGTCATGCCGTATCCTACCGTATAAGGAAAACGAATCTTACGTAAGAACTTCTCGACATCAGCATTAAGAGCCGCACCTCCAATAACTACTTCAACAAGGTTGTTGCCAAAGGTTTCGATCATAGTTTTTCTTACTTTATTGTAAACAATAGAGTTTAACAACGGTATTTTAATTAGAGTACTAGCAGCACCCTGCTTTAGTTTAGGGAATACGTTTCTAGTAACAATCTTTTCTATAATGAGTGGAACGGCCAATACCAGTTTTGGTTTTATCGTTGCAAAAGCATCAAGTAGAACTTTTGGAGACGGAGTTTTACCGAGAAAATGTATATGACATCCCATGGAGATAGAATTGAGTATTTCAAATGCAAGTCCATAGGTGTGAGCCATAGGTAGCATACATACAATATTGTCTCCAGGCATTATGAATTCTACATTGTCATTCGCAAACTTAGTGTTTGACCATAAGCTTCTGTATGGAATCATTACCCCTTTTGGGCTGCTTGTGGTGCCCGAGGTGTAGTTGATTACAGCTAATTCTTCTGGTTTGTCAGTTCTGAAGTCAAGGTCATTAACAAAATATCCCTTTTTGTATTTTTTGTCGAAGAATGTGAATGCATCGGCAGCAAATAGTTTTAACTCTTTTGACGAAGCCTTCAAAATAGTTAACTGATCTAATGAAAACACTGTTTCTACGTTTGGAATTTTACTCTCATCAATTTCATTCCATATAGATTCATCTACTATTAATGCCTTAGAGTCAGAATGATCAACGATGTACTGAACGCTGTCTTTGTCAAACTCATGAAGAATGCTGACAGCAATAGCACCGTAAGAAAGTACTGAAAAGAAAGATATAGCCCAGTTTGCAGAGTTCTTGCCACAGATTGATACTTTATCACCTCGCTCAATGCCAGCTACTTTTAAGAATTCGTGAAGTTTGTCAATTTCTTGAGCAAAATCTTTATATAGCAATGCTCTTCCCTGAAAGTCTGTCATTGCTGGTCGTTCCCAATTGAGTCTTATGCTCTGTTCAATCAGGTCTAAAAAAGAGTTATTGTTCATAGTTTTATAATAGATGTTTTATTTTATAATTAGAACAATCAATAAAAGTGATTGTTTAAATTTGATTTTAGATTTCATGTATTTGAATTCTACACAAATTTAGAAAAAAACCTCTTCAAAAAAATATATCGGATATTGAATAGTTATAATTTAAGACTATTGTTGGGCATTCTTTTGTTTATATTGTAACACATATGCAATCATTTGAAAATTAAACTATAAATAGTTGCGATTTTTGTATCAGGTATAAAAAAACTTTCTATCTTTGTCGTTGCATTAGTATTATTATATACGTCGGTAACTGTTATTTAGTTATTTTCTTCTTCTTTCAATTTAGAAGTGAACAATTCTTTAACCTTATCTTCCATAATATTTTCTTCTGCACAAATTAATTTATTCTATTTAATTATTTATTTTTTTACATGAACATTTTTGTTGCAGGCTTAAGTTATCAAATTAACGATGCCGATTTAAAAGAACTATTTGAGGAGTACGGCGAAGTATCCTCTGCTAAAGTTATTACCGATAGAGAAACACGTAGATCAAAAGGATACGGTTTTGTTGAAATGGCTGATGCTGATGGCGAACGTGCTATCGAAGAGCTAAACGGAGCTGAGTACGATGGTCGCACACTTTCTGTGTCTGAAGCACGTCCACGTGAAGAAGGTGGTCGTCGCAATAACGACAGAGGTGGTTACGGAAACCGTGATAGAAGATACTAGTTTATTATTATCAATCGAAACAAATTAAAGACTGTACAGTAGGTGTGCAGTCTTTTTTTATGCTATTTTTGTAATGGCATTTATATTCTAAAAAAACAGATATAATTTAGTAGTAGTATTTTTTTCATTATGGCAACTATATTACATATAGAAACAGCAACAGAAGTATGCTCAGTGGCTTTATCAAGGAACGGGGAGCTATTAAAAAATAAAATAAGTGATCAACCTCAGGCTCACTCTTCATTATTGGGATTATTTGTAGAGGAGACAATGCAGTTTACTCGATCAAATAATATTAAAATTGATGCAATATCAGTTAGTAGTGGCCCAGGTTCTTATACAGGATTGAGAATAGGCGTTTCTGAAGCAAAAGGATTAAGTTATGGACTTAATGTGCCGCTTATTGCTATTCCAACACATAAGGTTATGGCTTATCAGATTGCTTTGACAATTGAAGATAACACTTTAATGTGTCCAATGATTGATGCTCGTAGAATGGAAGTTTATTCTACTTTCTTTGATTCAAAACTGAATGTAGTTCGTAAAACATCGGCGGATATTGTGGATGAAGATAGTTATACCGAACTGCTAGATAAGCATCCTGTGGTTTTCTTTGGTAATGGTGCCCATAAGTGTAAAGAGGTAATTACTCATCCCAATGCAATGTTTATTGAAAATATAAAGCCTGAGGCTAAGTCTATGATAGTATTAGCAGAACAAGCCTTTGAAGAAAAAAACTTTGTCGATGTAGCATATTTTGAGCCATTCTACTTGAAAGAGTTTGTGGCTACAGTAGCAAGAAATAAAGTTATTAACATATAAATTAATAGTATTATGAATTCACTATTGAAAGTAAAAGTGGTACCCAATGGACCGTTAAAAGTAGAAGGAATGTTGGAAGTTGAACTTCCCGATGGAACCCTAGAAACAAAAGAGAAAACTACATACTTGTGTAGATGTGGGCACTCTACAAAGAAACCATATTGTGACGGTATGCACAGAAAAATGGATTTCCAAGGGTAATTTATTAATAGAGTAAAATAAGAAAAGGTGTACAGATATCATTGCGATATTTGCACACCTTTTTTCAATTTATTTAATTGCTTTTTTTCTTAAAACGCCACTGTTAGTTTTATCATAAAGTTTCTAGTAGCCTGTGGATAATATCCAACCCAGTTGATTGTTCCCTCCTCTTCAAATATTTCAGTTGAAGCCCAGCCATTGGCGCTATACATGCTATTGAATAAATTATTTACAAATGCTTGTATTGATATGGTTCCAAGTTGAGTCTTTTCGAAAGTATATCCTGCCGACAGGTTGGTCGTGAAATATGAAGGCAATGATTTTTCATTGTTCTCAGTGTTATCTAAATATTGCTTACCGACATATTTACCCATCAAGTTAAACATCAATGGACGAATTGGTTGGTAGCTAATGCTTGCCATACCTACAAAATCGGGTGAGAATGATATTTGAGTGGTACCTAGATTTTCAGATTCTTGTTTTATCCAGCTATAGTTGTCCAAATTGTCGTAAACGTCATAATAGGCCGTATAATTTTTAATCTTGTTTTGGCTTAATGTGGCATTAGCATCAATGCGAAGTTTGTTCTGAATAATTGGCACTGCAGCCTCAATCTCTATACCTGCACGGTAGCTATCCTTAACATTCTCCATAAGCTTGTAGCCAATATCTGTAAGCTTGCCTGTTTGTACCATCTGGTTATAGTAGTCCATAAAGTACAGGTTTGCACCTAGTGTGGTTCCATTATTACTTGTATATCTGTACCCAACCTCATAGTCAAGCATGCTTTCGGGTTTGATAGGAGTAACGTCGTTGCCTTTTGCCCCATCTTTTAAGTCGCTACGTAATGGCTCACGCTGTGCAAATGCCACCGATGCATAGATGTTATTATTATCATTTATATTGTAAAATACACCAGCCTTAGGATTCACAAAATCATATTTATATCTACCATTAAGCTCAACCATATCATCATCAGTGCCAGTCATGTTGTAATAGATATGTCTGTATTGAATGTCACCAAACAAGGATAACTTATCGTTGAGTTGGTATTCAAGTTTAGTGAATAAGCTAAACTCGCCCTTTGTTCCATTATTGCGATACCACTCAAAGTTTTCTGGAATATCATTGTTGTGCTTTATCCAAGGCAATCTGCCAAAGTGTTCACCATCAAACAAGCTATACATTCCACCAAAAGTTAGATTGGTAGCATCCTTTTTATAATTAAATGATAGGTTGGCAACATAGAAGTCGTTACTCATCATTTTTTTACGTATAAAGTCTGTTTTCGAAAAAGTTACACCATCAATAGTTTGAGGATCCAAGCCAAAGTCGGAATATTTGCGATTGTATCTATAGTTTTCGTAATATCCATATCCATTATTATAGCTAAGGCTGGTATTCAAAAACCAATTGTCAGAAAGCTCTCTTGTAAGCATTAGCTGCAATATATTTGAAAGGTAGTTGTCCGTTTCATTATCATAATATAGAGTATTACCAGCATCATCTTTATATTTTCCAGCGGGATTATACTTTCGTCCATATTTTTCTATTTCATCGGCGGTAACGCCCTCCCAAGTGATACCAGTTCTCTGCTCGCCTCTTATGTAGCTTAGCTTAAGTATCTGTTTGTCGGTGTTGTGTGATAGTGATAGGTGAAGATTGTCGTGATTTATTTTACCATTTCTGATATATCCATCTCCCAAATTTTTAGAATACCTAGCATCAAAAGATAATCCATTATCCAATATTCCCGAACCTGCAGCTATTGAAGATGAAAATGTATTGTAGCTACCTATGGCGGTAGATGCTTCGGCATAGGGTTGTGATTGCGATCCCATTGTTTTCATCGAGATACTTGCACCAAAAGCCGCTGCTCCATTTGTTGAAGTTCCTATTCCTCGTTGCACCTGGATGCTTTGCAGAGATGATGCCATGTCGGGTAGGTTTACCCAATATACTTCCTGGCTTTCGGGATTGTTAAGTGGCATTCCGTTCAATGTTACGTTGATACGTGTTGCATCCGTGCCTCTAATGCGTAGCGATGTGTTCCCAATTCCCAATCCATCTTCGGTAAATGATACTAACGAAGGGATAGTTTGAAGAATAATGGGAATGTTTCGAGCTCCGTTCTCTTTTTTGATTTGTGATTGCGAAACGTTTGAGTATGCTACCGGTGTGCTTTTTCCGGCTCTAGTGGCTGATACTACAATTTCATCAAGTTTTACTTGCTGAATAGTATCAATGGGCTGCTCATTGTGAGCACGAATTGAAAAACCCAGGAACAATAATCCTGTTAAAAGAAAAACCTTTTTCATTTACTTTTAAAAGTTTAATTTGTGCATATGTTTTTTATTTATGCACGTTGATTATTTAAATAA
This sequence comes from uncultured Proteiniphilum sp., assembly GCA_964345875.1. GTDB lineage: Bacteria > Bacteroidota > Bacteroidia > Bacteroidales > Dysgonomonadaceae > Petrimonas. Next base: position 14,603 of record CAYFTB010000014.1, on the reverse strand, counting down.
AAAAGGGGAATAATTTTTTATAGAGAATACAAACAAAAAAAAGCACGCCTAGGTAGCGAGCTTCATCCTTTTTTCCTACGCCGGCATTATCCGGATCAGGTAATTGGGTTTGATCTCAGCCCGTTGTTATGGGGCACCCCTGTATCGAAATTATAAACAATAGAGTTAGTGAAATGTTCAGTATTGATGAAAAATATTTTTATAGATGATAATAGAAATATTTTGCTCAATTATGTACATTTTGATATAACGTGAACTCTACCCAAGCGATTTTATTGCTATATCCTGCAAGTTTACTATATTTTGACTAAGTACATGACAAAGAACCAAATATTTAATCAAAAATCCTAGGTGTGTCATCATTCAAAACTTTAAATGTTAAAATATGAGGCCTGCATCTCCATATATTTGCAATTATTTACAATTGGGGTGTTTTGCGATGCTTTAATAAAGTTAAAATAAATGCTCTTTTTATTTTGACTTTAGGCTCTTGGTTGATTATTAGTTTATTATGGCAGTTTTGTTTTGATTAACAGTTTTCCGGTGGGCTAAAAAAATTTTTTTTTTAGGGATAAAAGGGCTTCCAGCTAGGTGTGGAAGTTCTTATCATGATCCGTTTTTTGCTATGTGAGCTTAAAAAACTAATTATTATCCTTTGTTAACTCTGATATGCTGTCAATTATGTTAATTTATTTCACATTTGGGGGCGAAAATAGTCAAACAAATTTTTTTGTTTGGTGCTTATGCTTCTAGGTGGACTAAATAAATTTTTTTATTAGGGTGTCAGGTCTTATTTATTGCTCCATAAATTAGTAAATAGGGTGCTTAATCTTCTGTATATGATGTCTAATTTTATTTATTTAACGTATATGTTCTGTATATTGGTTAAATAATGTTTTTTATTTGCTTGGGTATCTTCTGAAACGATAAACAAAAAAGTTTTTTAGAGCAATTGTTAATGAGATATGCAAAATAAAAAACTTTTTTTGCCACTTTATACTCTTTGTGGGCTAAAAAAACTTTTTTGTTACCATTTAAAACCTAGTTTTTTAACTCAATATCTTTGTGTTTGAAAGTTTTTTGTATCGAAAAAAAGTAATAGTATGATAGATCTGAATATATTTCCATTTTTGTGGAAGGTGCATATATGTATGAAAACATTTGGGAGGCAAGTGTGGATTATTTCTAATTGATATGTAGTGGGGTAAATCTTGATTTGCCCCACTACATACATATATATACAATTACTTAGGGCTATCCGTCATGTAAAACACTAGTGTGCCACCCGACATTATATCCTTGTAGGTGATAAACTTCTTGGTAAGATCCTTGCCATTAAGCTCTACTTTTTCTACATACATATTATTTTCCGATAGGTTCTTTGCCTCCATTGTAAAGAATTTACCATTTCCAACATTAATCTTGGCTCCTTCAATTTGTGGAGCACCTATAACAAACTCGCCACTCACAGGATTCATTGGATAAAAGCCCATAGCAGAGAACATATACCATGCCGACATTTGTCCACAGTCGTCGTTACCAATAAGTCCGTCGGACTTGTTTTTGTAAAAGTCTTTTGTAATTTGTCTTACTAAACGTTGGGTCTCCTCCGGTCTGTCAAGATATGAATATATATATGCAACGTGGTGACTAGGTTCGTTGCCATGAGCATACTGACCTATAAGCCCTGTTACGTCAGAAAGAGTTCCAGTACTTTCTTGAGTAGTGTTGAAGAAGTAGTCTAATAGCTTACCAGCAGATTCCTTGCCACCTAAAACTTCTATTAATCCCTCCACATCTTGCATTACATGCCATGTATATTGAAGTGCATTCCCTTCTGTATAATGCCCTCCCACGCTAGAGTCAGCATGAGCTAAAGCGTAAGGATCAAATGGAGTAAGCCAGTTTCCCTCTGAGTCTTTTGGTCTCATAGCTTTAGATTCTGTATCGTAAAGATTCTTATAGTAGTTAGATCTATTTATGAAAAAATCGTAATCCTCTGTTTTTCCTAATTCTTTTGCCATAAGAGCTGCACAATAGTCGTCAAATCCACATTCAAGAGTACGAGATACAGATTCTAGTTTAATCAAGTCATATGGATAGTATCCATATTTGTCATAAACTTCCCAGTCCGATTTATAGTGCTTGCTTTCGGTTATTGATTTTTTAATCTCATTATAAGCACGTTCTGCATCAAATCCTTTTGTTCCGTTTAGGTATGCACTGACTATCATCGGTATCGAGTGATTGCCAATCATTGTGTAAGTTTCTTGCCCCCATAGCGACCAAATAGGTAGGTGTCCTTGTTGTTCACTATAGTCAAGCATCGAGTTTATAAAATTTGGAATAAGCTCAGGAGATAATATAGTATACATTGGAAATCCTGCACGGAATATATCCCATTGTGACCAAGTAGAATAATATTTACCCGACTCAGATTTGCTAACTTCACGATTCGGTCCAGTATAGCTGCCATCTACATCTGCAATATTGTTTGGCTGAATATAAAGATGATATAGTGATGTGTAGAAGTTTACTTTATCATCGTTGCTACCACTTATTTGCACTTTCGACAGATATTTATTCCATTCGTCTTTTGCTCCTTGAAGTACTGTGTCGAAATCCCAGTGGTTTACCTCAGCTGCAAGATTTGCTTTAGCACCACCTACACTTGCTGATGACATTGCAATTTTCATGTTTACAGTTTCGTTATCTCCCATATCAAAAGAGATAATATATCTTCCTGATTTTTCAAATTGACTTTGTGGTTCAAGTTTTTCGGTAACGGTAAATGGCTTGTCAAACTCTATTACGAAATAATATGTGCGATTTACCCATTCGGTGCGACGTGTATAGCCTGAGATTACTTTATCGCTTTCGAATGTTACTTCATTGTCGAGCACGTGAGTATGTATGCGTGCATCTTGCCATACAAGACCACTCTGGAAGTCAATTAATAAATTTGCAGCTTCATCTTTTGGATACGTATATTTGTGAAACGCCACGTGAGGTGATGCTGTCATTTCAGCAGTCACGTTGTTGTCATCCAGATGAACAGTGTAGTATCCTGCACTTGCTTTTTCTTTTGATTTGTCGAAGTGACTGTCAAGATTGTCTCTTTTTTTACCAGCAAAAGGTTGTACTAACAGGTCGCCTAGGTCAACGCATCCTGTTCCGTTAAGTCTATTTTGAGTGAAACCTTGAATTAATGAGTCCTCATAAAAGTAACCTGAGCAATATGCCCACGAAAAGTTTCCCGTTTGCGGACCCGTTTGTATCATTCCCAATGGATATGTAGCCCCTGGAAATGTATGTCCAGTGAAAGCTGTTCCTATAAATGGATTTACATATTGTGTCAGGTCGCCTTCATTCACAAATATCTGACTGTTCTCTTTTTGTGTACAAGAAATTACAATCATAGTGATTAATATAAATATTATTCTTTTCATTTTGGCGAATGTATTATTGGTTTTGTTTTAGTTGTGATTTATATGTTTGCAATTGTGGGTGCTATGTTTACCCAGTTTTTGAAGAAATATTTTTAATCAAAGTCTCACATATTGCACCTTCTGACTCAATTGCCTTGAAATTATATCCCTTTTCAAGTAGCCATTCGATTGATTTTGGCAGTGCGTACCTTAGGTTTGTTTCTGCCTTAAGCGAATCATGAAATACAATTATAGACCCATCTCGGGTATATTTTTTTACATTTTCAAAAACCTGTTCTGGATTCATCCACCTGCTGTAATCACGGGTTACTACATCCCACATGATTATTTGATATCCTAGTTTCTGCAATAATTGACACTGATTAAATCTCATATGTCCGTGAGGAGGACGAAATAGTTTTGAATTCATCAGTTTATCAGTCAAAGTAGTATTTGAAATAAAATCATCGTTTTTATGCTGCCATCCCTGAATGTGATTGTATGTGTGATTACCTACTGTGTGCCCGTCATCAATTACCATTCTGAATACATCAGGATGTTTTGTAATATTTTCTCCTACACAAAAAAATGTAGCTTTAATATTGTATTCTCTTAATACCTCTAATACCCATGGAGTGACCTCAGGTATCGGGCCATCATCAAATGTTAAGTATAAAGTTTTCTCTATATCGTTTTTAATCCTCCACCGTGCACCAGGATAAAGTGCACGGTAGAGGATTGGCGGTTGTTCGATAATCATAATTCAAAATTCATAACCGAATTCATCACTGAATAAGAAATGTTTTGCTTTTTATTGCTCTCCTTTTAGAGCTTTATTGTATTGCTCGAATAGTTGAGGACTAAACTGCTGCATTAGTTGTAGTGAGTTTTGTAAGTCACTATCACTTTTTGATTGTCTTATAGTATCATCTTCGTTGCGGAAATATCCTCTGATGGAGTTATTAGCAATCTCCTTGGTGATTTCATCACCAATATATGTAGCTCCTATCATATAGTAAGATTGAGCTCTTTGAGTCAAATCCTCAGTTAATGTATAATACTTTTCGATGTCGTAATCTTGACAAATAGATGCTAATGTTAGGACTGATTGTATGTTATGCAAAACGTCGATCATTGTGCTACCCAACTGCTGTGGTTTCAATCTGTCATACCAATCAAGATTTGCATTCAATCTGCCTTCAATTTCTGTGATTAGCGTCTTGGCTTTTTCAGTTTCACCAATATGATAGTATGCACGAGCAAACATTAAGCCGTCATTACCATATGCAACTGCACTTCCAGGCATCATAGATGTTGCTTTGTCTAATGCTGCCTTCGCTTTTTCGTTATCTCCATCATTGATAAGTGCTTCAATCAGTTGATTAAAGTATAATCTGAAAGTAGATATCATTCTTCGGCTAGTTTCATCCAGATATATGTTAGGGTTCTCTTCTAAACCTCCCCATCTGAATTTATTCATCATATTGTCATATGCTTTATTTGTGTTTACCCCTCCACTTAAAGGTGTGCCGGGAACAACTTGATAAGCTAGACCTGTGAGAGAGAAATTGTTGGTCTTTTGAAGACTTAAATACAAATTCCTGTCAACTGTAGTGGCAAAATATATAGGGCGATCCCAATCTTCATCGTTCAGGTTGGAAAGTAATTCCATTATCATCAGCTCTTGACGATATACCGCTGATTTGTCACCCAAATCTATATACATTTTGTCTGATGGCTTTGAATGAAGTGCTTCCCAGTCTATTTTGGCTGTATCAATATCCAGATATAGCCTGTTGCTTGGGATTACTTGAGTCTCACCTGTGTTGAATGGGTTTTCAGGTCTATAATTTCCTTCTCTCAATTTCTCCATAATATCCTTTAATGACGCAGTCTCTTTATATGCATTTACATCATAATATTGACTGTAAGAAATAGAAGGAATATTATTTTTGCTTAATACATCCTGAATCTCCTTTTGAGTAACTACAAAAGCAGCAGTTCCTGCTTCACCATAATACTTGTCTTTATCCCACTTAATAGGTAGTGGAGCAGATTCGTAAGCCTGATTAAGCATCTGGTCAATATACCATTCTGTTTGCAGGAAGCTTAGGTTTGTTACTCTAACATCCGTACGGAATCCTTCAGTCTCTTGTACATACCATAATGGATATGTGTCATTATCTCCGTTTGTAAATAATATAGCATTAGGCTCAACGCTAGATAGATAGTTCATTCCAGTGTCGCGAGCTAATGTTCTGCCCGATCTGTCGTGGTCATCCCAATTCTGAGAAGCCATCTGTATTGGCACAAAAAGAGCAGCAATTGAAACAATTGACGAAGCTAGTGTTGTGTTTTTAATATATTTCCTTAAATATCGGCTAATACCTGCAACTCCTATACCCGTCCATATAGCAAATGCGTAAAAAGAACCAGCATAGGCGTAGTCTCTTTCTCTTGGCTCATATGGTGTCTGGTTGAGATATAAAACAATAGCCAATCCAGTCATGAAAAATAGTAGGAAAACAACACTAAGACTTTGCACTCCCTTTTTTCTCAAATTAATTTGATATAAGATTCCAAATATTCCCAATATAAAAGGAAGTAAATAATATTTATTTCGTCCCTTATTATCAGCAATGTCTGGAGCAATATTATCTTGTGGTCCTAATCCCAATACATGTTCATCTATAAAGCTAATACCTGTTATCCAGTTTCCTTTTGTCATGCCTCCATCCGACTGTATGTCGTTTTGTCGTCCTGAAAAGTTCCACATAAAGTATCGCCAGTACATAAAGTTAATCTGATAGTTGAACAGAAACTTTAAGTTGTCAAATAATGAAGGTTGAATATTTCTGTTTACACCTGCCCAGTTTTCATATCCTTGCATGTGTAGGCCATATGCTGGTGAAGACTGATTTGTATGCATTCTTGGGAATAGCATAGTGTTTGTATATTTATATGAGGGAGACTTTGAAGCAATATATTCATCCTTTTGGTTGTCAGATGTTTTTACAACCCTGCTATATGTTTTCTTTTCGCTAGTCACAACAGCACGCCCTTGAGCGTCTCTTTCAATTTGTGATGCATAAGTAGTTCCGTGTATCAGTGGAGTTTGTCCATACTGTTCGCGGTTTAGATAGCTTCCTAGTGAAAATACATCTTCAGGAGAGTTTAAATCTAGTGGCGGATTTGATGCTGATCTGATTGGAATTATTGCGTAAGCCGAAAAACCTACAAGTATTACGAAAAGACTAGACGTAGCCAGATTTAAAAATCTTTTAGTTGTATATTCTTTTGCGAAAACTAGATAAAGTGTAACTCCAATTAAAATCAACCACAACCATATGCTGCTGCCAATAAACAATATGCCAGATAATGCAATGCTTAGAGTGAATCCTATGCGTGCTCGCTTTATATCTCCACGCTCTGAAAGGGTTTCAATAATAGCCCACAACAAGCTTGCCACTAACAATACAAGATATACTGCAACGCCTATATTGTATGACATTCCTAAAGTGTTTACGAAAAATAGTTCGAACCATCCGCCTACTTTTGTAAATCCAGGAATTACGCCAAACATCAAAACTGCAATAAGTCCAAAGGATAGTAGAAGTGACAAAAGTGCACCTTTCCATGAAGGATTGCTGTTTTTCTTATAATAATAAACTAGAACTATGGCTGGAATAGCAAGCAGGTTTAGCAAGTGAACTCCAATGGATAGACCCATTATATAGGCAATGAGTACAATCCACTTGTCTGAATCCTCCTTATCAGCATTATCTTCCCATTTTAATATAAGCCAGAAGACTAACGCTGTCAGCATTGACGAAAAGGCATATACTTCGCCCTCTACTGCTGAAAACCAGAATGTGTCAGAGAATGTATAAATCAAAGAGCCTACTAATCCACTTCCTATAACAATTATAAGCTGTCCAAGACTTAGCTCGTCCTTGCTTTCGCTGATTACTAATTTTCGTGTTAAGTGTGTTATAGTCCAGAATAAGAATAATATAGTAAGTGCGCTTAAGATAGCTGACATACTATTAATCATCAATGCAACCTGTCCTGGGTCATTGGCAAACTGTGTGAACAAATTACCAAGCAACATAAAAATGGGTGCACCAGGTGGGTGACCAACTTCTAGTTTGTATGCTGCGGATATAAACTCTCCGCAATCCCAAAAGCTAGCGGATGATTCTATTGTAAGTAAATAAACTATTGAGGCTATTATAAACACAACCCACCCCGAAATGTTGTTGATAAGCTTGTATCTTTTCATTATATGAAATAAAAATATTGAATATCAGAACTGATTTGGAGGCAAAGATAAGAAAAACAATTAGTTTGAGTTATTGATATATACCATATTTGACGTAGAATATTAAAAAAGCTCAAAAAGTGTTTGCTGAATATATTAGTCTAATATTGATTCTAGGCCTAATTTATATATAAGACCTTCCAAAATTCTATGCTAAACCAATAAGGGCAATTCGGCTTTATTTAAAAAACACATGTGGAATAATTAATCCAAGTTGGCAAAAGAAGGATAAGCATTCGGGAATAATATACCCAATCGTAGATGCTTAAATCTTGAGCTATAATGATACTGTATATGCTACGAACGGTAGAAATCTACATGTGGATTTGTATTGTTCGAGGTATATACAATAGAATTCTACATGTGGATTTGCATTGTTCGTGATATATATAATAGAAATCTACTTCTATATTTGTATCGTTCGTGACACGAACAGAAGGAATATAGTAGGGGATTTATTCATATAATCTGATACTTCATTTAATAATGTATGAATTATATCCATTATGTGTACTAGAAATATTCAATTGTAGTTACTCCGCTTTGTAATTATCCGAATATATAGACGAACGAAGAATCCTATAGCATAATTTGAGTTGAGGTATTATTTATTGTATTCGTAGTTTATATAATCACGAATAGGAAAGTAATAAGTATAGCCAAATATCATATATTATCGTAAATGCGTAACCTTTTTGTATGTTTAATAACATATAGTTTTGTATGTGCTTTATATATAGTCTATTATGTGTAATTTTAGATTGTCTTTATTGGTTGTTTTATTAAAAAAGTTGTTATAAAATTTGGCTGAGTAAATAGAAAAGCTTTACTTTGGGAATTATTGAAGAAAAAAATCGTTATTTCAAAGCCATTAATATTCATTCTTGAATAAATTATCAATGCAAACGACATTAGTAATTCTAAAACCGTCCGCAATACAACGAAATTTAGTTGGTGAAGTAATTTCTAGGTTTGAGAAAAAGGGACTTCAAATAGTTGGAGTCAAAATGACTAATCTGACTTTAGAGGTTTTAGAGGATCATTATTATCATTTAAAAGATAGACCAATTTTTAAACGTATAGTCGATTCTATGATGGTTTGTCCTGTAATAGTTATGGCTATAAGAGGATTGGAAGCAGTCAATATTGTGCGTGCTATGACTGGACCTACAAATGGCAGAAATGCCTTGCCTGGAACTATAAGAGGAGACTTTAGTAATAGCATTCAAGAGAATATTGTTCATACATCTGACTCGGCAGAGTCTGCTGAAATTGAACTAAACAGATTTTTTAATAAGGAAGAGATTTTTAATTACAAGCAATTGACTTTCGCAAATTTGTATGCAAATGATGAACTCTAAATTGCTTAAAAACTAAACTCAAAGAGAATAACTAGCAGAAGCTATTTTAAACTTATGGAGAAGAAAACTATATTATCAACTATAAAGACGGTTTTGCCAATTTTTGCATTATTTGTCGCTTCAAGTGCAATGGCGCAAGATAAAAATGAAGAAAAACAGAATGAATTAGGTTATCAACAGTTTCACAGCACAGGTTTAGAAACGCAACAAGGACTTTTTGCTGATGGAATTAAGTTGAAGATGAACTTATCAGTGCTTGAGGAGGCTAATTCCGAAAATGAATTTGATATCAATGAAATACCCGCCGATGATTTGTATGGTGGCATTTGGAATAATTCTTATGTGCATGCTTATGGAGCTCTAAAAAATGCTCCCGATTCGTTTAAAGTTAATTTATCAGATTTTACTATGCCATTTGAAGGTAGGATGACTTCAAATTTTGGAAGAAGAGGGCGTAGATATCATTATGGTGTTGATCTCAAAGTTCAGGTTGGTGATACTATTTATGCAGCATTTGATGGAAAGGTAAGAGTAAAGAGTTTTGAGCGTTCGGGATACGGATATTATGTGGTGTTGAGACATATAAATGGTTTGGAAACAGTGTACGGACATTTGTCAAAGTTCTTGGTAGAAGAGGATCAGTTTGTGAAGTCAGGCGAGCCAATTGCTTTAGGTGGAAATACAGGAAGATCTACAGGATCACATCTTCATTTTGAAACTCGCTTTTTAGGAAAACCTATAAACCCTAATTTTATTGTTGATTTTAATAACTTCACTTGTCATAAAGATGAATTTATTGTGAATAGTTCTAGTTTCCACAAAACCACTCAGAGTAGCCGTGTTTTGATTACTTCACCAAACTATAAAACTCCTACACCATCCGCAGTAACTGCAAGTGCCGAGCCAAACAAATTTGTTGATGGTGATGTGAAATACTATCGCATAAAGAGTGGGGATACCCTTGGGGCTATAGCACGTAGAAATGGTACTACAATTTCGAAATTGTGTAGTCTAAACAATATAACAACAAAAACAACATTACGTATTGGTCGCTCACTTAGAGTTTCCTGATAACGTTTATATTAATATTATACGAAAGAGGTACAAGTATTTTTTAACTTGTGCCTTTTTCCTTTTTTACGTAACTTTGTAGCAGTATAAAAACAAACTCATAAATAATAGAATAATATATGGATAATACTAATCGGCAATTCGATGAGGTAATTTCAATTTGCCGTAATGTGTTTGAGCATAAGTCAAAGGATTATGGTCCTACTTGGAGACTCTTGCGCCCTCAATCTGTAACAGACCAATTGCTTATAAAGGCAAATCGTATTCGTTCACTCGAGATTAAAAAGGAGAGTAAGGTGGGAGAAGGTATATTTCCTGAGTTTATTAGCATAGTGAATTATGGTGTGATGGCACTTATTCAGTTGGAGCTAGGTTATAGTGACAATATTGATTTAACAAATGAGGAAGCTTTGAAACTGTATGACAAACATATAACAGAGACAAAGGAGCTTATGTATGCTAAAAATCATGATTATGATGAGGCTTGGCGTAGCATGAGGATAAGTTCTTATACTGATTTGATTCTTGTGAAAATATACAGAATTAAAGAAATTGAAAATAATAAAGGCGTTGTGACTGTATCAGAAGGAGTAGAAGGTAATTACGCAGATATAATTAATTATGCATTGTTTGGCTTGATTAAACTCCATTTTGGTGAGAAATAAATAGTGTTGAAATCAATGAGAAATAAGTTGAGTTTTTTGAAATTTATCACAGAATTCTTTAGAATAATTGTAGGGATTACTTTTACATTTTCGGGTTTTGTAAAGGCAGTCGATCCTCTTGGATTTACATACAAGATTCAAGACTACCTTATTTTGTTTGATTTGGTTTCATTATTTCCTTTAGCATTGCCTGTGTCAATTATTTTGGTTGTTGCAGAGATGCTGATAGGCTTGTTCCTTTTATTGGGAATATACAGAAAAGCTACATCTTTTGTAGTCACTCTGTTTATGTTGTTTTTCTTGCCACTTACATTATGGATTGCCATATCTAATCCTGTAGAAGATTGTGGATGTTTTGGAGATGCATGGGTAATAACAAATTGGCAAACATTCTATAAGAATATTATTCTTTTTATTGGTGCAATTGTCCTAGTCAAAAACTATAGATTGATTAAGCCTTTGTTTTCAGAAAAGACTTCCTGGATTTCGGCTTTGATTACGATAGCTTTTGGTTTTTCGTTTGCAATTTATAATACTGTAAAGCTACCCGTATTTGATTTTAGACCTTTTAGTATTGGATCTGATATTGCAGAGAATATGATGGTTGATCCAGAAAAGGGAGACATTGTGGAAAATATATTTATATATAGCAAAGAAGGGGTCAAACAAGAGTTTACTGAAGAAAACTATCCTTGGGATGATTCTACCTGGGTATATGTGGATATGGAGTCGAGGATAATACATAAAGGAGAGAAACCCCAAATAGAGGATTTTCATATAAATTTATATGATCGAAATGCTGAACTGAATGAATATTATGTGGCAGATGACATTACTGACGCAGTTTTAGAAAATAATGGATTCACTTTACTTATGGTGTCATATTTTCTGGATGAAATGAATTTAAAACATTTGGATCGTTTTTATCAGGCAGATAAGTATGCAAAGGATAATAATATAGACTTTTATGTGTTGACATCTTCACTTTCTGATGAAATATCAGAATGGAATGAATTACATTCAAGCGAATTTAAATTTGCAGAAGCAGATGAAAGGGTTCTCAAAACTATGATACGTTCAAATCCCGGATTGATAATGTTACATAATGGAGTAGTGGTGAATAAGTGGGACGACAGTGAAATTCCTGACTTATTTAAAAAGTCTCCTGAGATGTGGGACAAAAGAAAGGACCATCATAAAAACATTTACTTTAAGTTTATGGTTATATTTCTGTCACTTTTTCTCCCACTTATATTTCTGAGAGTGATTGATAATAGAATATCGAAATAAAAACAGATTTATTAATAATAAGAAAACTATTTAATTTGAATTATGAGAAAAAAGATTGTAGCAGGTAACTGGAAAATGAACAATAACCTGCAAGAAGGTTTGGCTTTAGCAAAAGATCTTAACGAGGCGTTGAAAGACAAATCAGTAAACTGTGATGTTGTTATAGGAACACCTTTTATTCATCTTGCATCAGTAGCAGATGCAATTGATACAAACAAAATTGGTGTGGCTGCTCAAAACTGTGCTGATAAAGTATCAGGTGCTTATACTGGTGAAGTGTCGGCTGAAATGGTTGCATCAACTGGAGCTAAGTATGTGATTCTAGGACATAGCGAGCGTCGTGCTTATTATCACGAAACTCCAGCGATTTTAAAAGAAAAAGTAAATCTTGCACTAAGCAACAATCTGACTCCAATTTTCTGTATTGGTGAAGTGCTAGAAGAGAGAGAAAGTAACAAACACTTTGATGTTGTAAAATCTCAAATAGCAGAATCATTATTTGAACTTTCAGTAGAAGATTTTTCAAAAATTGTATTAGCTTACGAACCTGTATGGGCTATTGGAACAGGCAAAACTGCTTCAGCTGATCAAGCTCAGGAAATGCACGCATTTATTCGTAAGACTCTAGTTGAGAAGTTTGGTGAGAAAGTTGCAGCTAACACTTCTATCCTTTATGGAGGAAGCTGCAATGCTTCAAATGCTAAAGAATTATTCTCAAACCCTGATGTTGATGGTGGTTTGATTGGTGGCGCTTCTTTGGGCGTAGATAAGTTTATGCCAATTATCGAAGCGTTTTAATTATAAATATTTTCGTAATCACAGAAGATAAAGTGTTTTCTGTGATTACATTCATTTTTTTGTAGATCTCTTTTATTTATGACTTACATTTCCAAAATATTATTTGTTATTCTTCTCTTATCTACATTTGTAATGGCAAATGGGCAAAATCAAAAACAAAGAAAAGAGATTATTTCTTCTCTTACAGAGTCTAAATTAGGACAAGGTAAGGTGATGGTTTTCGAAGATAATTCTATTAAAAACGTGCTTGGCCGGAGCATTTCACCTGATAGACCAATATATTCAAAGAGTGATGGTGAGCAATATGTTAAGATGCGTGGATTTAAGATTCAAGCGTTTTCTGGTAATAATCAGCGTACATCAATGAATGAAGCTAAATCAAAACAACAATTGATTGAACAATCATTTCCAGAGCTAGAGACTGTTGTTAGTTTCGACTCGCCTTTTTGGCGTCTTCGGGTTGGTAATTTCAGATCGAGAGAAGAGGCTAATAAGGTGCTCGATGAAATGAGAAAAACATTTGCTGCATTTGGCAAGGAGATGTATATTGTTGTTGATGAAGTTAAAATTCCAGTGAACTAAAAAGAAACAATGATGAGCCAAGAACAAAAAGAAGAAAATAATTTGATTATTGCCGATCGAATGAAGGACGTTATCACTGCTCTAGGAGAGGATGTTAACAGAGAGGGATTGATAAAAACTCCGATGCGTGTTGCAAAGTCTTTGCAATTTCTGACAAAGGGGTATGAGCAAGATCCTGAAGAAATATTACGTTCGGCATTATTCAAGGAGGATTATAGGCAAATGGTTATTGTGAAAGATATCGATGTCTTTTCTATGTGCGAGCATCATATGTTGCCATTTTATGGCAAAGCTCATGTTGCATATATTCCTGATGGATATATTACGGGATTGAGTAAGATTGCAAGAGTTGTAGATGCTTTCGCAAGAAGATTGCAAGTGCAGGAAAGACTGACAACACAGATAAAGGAATGTATTCAGAATACCCTTAATCCATTAGGAGTAATGGTGGTCATAGAGGCTAGGCATATGTGTATGCAAATGCGTGGGGTAGAAAAACAAAACTCATTAACCACAACTTCTGATTTTACTGGGGTTTTTAAAAATCAGCAAACAAGGGCTGAGTTTATATCCTTGATTAAATAAAAGTAGGAGAGAGACTACTGCTTTTACGATATAAAAAAAGTGCAATAACTAACCATTTGTTGCACTTTTTTGTTTTTTATATCTATTGTTTAGTTTGTGATTTTAGGAGCTCGTTTTCGCTCAATCTCGGTTAGAAGAATTTTACGCAATCGCATTGATTTGGGAGTAACTTCTACATATTCATCAGCTTTGATGTACTCCAATGCTTCTTCTAAACTGAATACAATTGGAGGTGCTAGTTGTGCTTTGTCATCAGTACCTGAAGCACGAACGTTTGTCATTTTCTTAGCTTTTGTAACATTAACTGCTAAATCACCCTCTTTGTTATGCTCACCCACAACCTGTCCCTCATAAACATCTGTCTGAGGTTCAATAAAGAAACGTCCTCTGTCTTGAAGTTTATCTAAAGCGTATGCATATGCATTTCCAGACTCACCTGATATAATAGAACCATTCTGACGTTTTTCGATGACACCTTTCCAAGGTTGATACTCTAAAAATC
>CAYFTB010000013.1:0-27905 GCA_964345875.1 uncultured Proteiniphilum sp. | reverse complement strand
TTTGTTTTAATACCTTTTTTCTGCGGTTGCGAGATGCAACATGATTTACTGATCTGGGCATAATGTTACTTGTTTTTGAATGTTAGCGTTCTCATCCTGAGAATCTTTGGTGCATACATCCTGTTAATAAATCTTTTGTTAGAAAGTATTGAGATTTTTACTTCAATCTCAACAAATGCTTAACATTGTTTTCATCAGCCTTGTTAACAAGACCTGAGTGAGTAAGATTTCTCTTTTGCTTTTTTGTCTTCTTTGTCAGGATGTGACTTTTAAAAGCATGCTTTCTCTTGATTTTTCCTGTTCCGGTAAGGGTAAACCTTTTTTTCGAACCGGAATTAGTCTTCATTTTTGGCATTTTGCTGTCCTTTATTTTTGTTTATAATTTAATATATACATAATTAATAGGTTACATTTAAAACACCCCCTATTAATTAAACTGTATTTTATTTATTTACGTGAGCATTATTAATATTGCTCACTATTATAAGATCATTGCAGACCTAATTCTATCAAAAAGTTTGCAAAGATACATTATATTTTTGACAAATACATCAAATAAAACTCTTATTCATGAATAAAATGAATGTAAGAGCTATTTTGCACCCTGAGCTTTCTTTGGTGCAAGCATTAGTATCATTCTTCGTCCTTCCAATACAGGCAACTGCTCAACTCTTGCATATTCTTCCAAATCATTTGCGAAACGAAGCAATAACACCTCTCCCTGATCCTTGAATAATATCGAACGTCCTCTAAAAAACACGAATGCTTTAACTTTTGCTCCTTCTTCCAAAAAGCTTTTAGCATGTTTAAGTTTAAAGTTGTAGTCATGATCATCAGTCTGTGGACCAAAACGAATCTCCTTAACAACTACTTTAACAGCTTTAGCTCTCTGCTCTTTTTGTTTCTTCTTTTGCTGGTACAAGAACTTTTGATAGTCAACTACCCTGCAGACTGGTGGGTTAGCAGTAGGAGAAATTTCAACAAGATCTAATCCCAGATCCTCTGCAATTTGTAAAGCCTCTTTGATGGGATAAACCCCTTGCTCAACATTGTCGCCAACAAGTCTTATCTCGGGAACGCGTATGCGATCATTAATTCTATGCTGGTCTTTAGTATTTCTAATGTTATTCCTCATTCAGATACTATTTATCCTTTCTAAGTTTATTATATTTATTTTATTTAGTATTTGCTCTATTTGGAGGGATCTATCATTTCCTCAACCTCTTTATTAACCCTTTCAACAAAAGAAGCAATGGTCTCTGTACCTTGATCAGTACCTCCTTGTTTTCTTACCGACACCTCTCCTTCCTCTGCCTCTTTCTCGCCAACAATTAAAAGATATGGAATCCGTTTTAATTCATTATCACGAATTTTACGTCCCATCTTTTCATTTCTATCATCAACTTCTGCACGAACATTATGCAATTTTAGATTTCTTGCAACAGTATATGCATAATCATTATATTTCTCACTAACTGGCAATACAACTGCTTGAGTTGGGGTTAACCACAATGGAAACTTACCCGCTGTATGTTCAATTAATACAGCAACGAACCTTTCCATTGACCCAAAAGGAGCACGATGAATCATCACAGGACGATGCTTTTGATTATCAGCACCTGTATACTCCAATTCAAAACGCTCAGGCAAGTTATAGTCTACCTGAATTGTTCCCAACTGCCATCTACGTCCAAGAGCATCTTTAACCATAAAGTCAAGTTTGGGACCATAAAACGCAGCTTCTCCTAATTCAACGGTTGCTTTAAGTCCTTTCTCCTCACAAGCCTCTATGATATCTCTTTCAGCTTTATCCCAATTCTCATCCGATCCAATATATTTTTCTTTATTCTCAGGGTCACGCAATGATATTTGAGCCTCAAAATCCTTGAAATCAAGTGCTTTAAAGATAATAAAAATAATATCCATTACCTTTAAAAACTCATCTTTCACTTGTTCTGGAGTACAAAATATATGAGCATCATCTTGAGTAAAGCCACGAACACGTGTTAAACCATGTAGCTCACCACTTTGCTCATATCGATAAACCGTTCCAAACTCTGCTAATCTATAAGGCAAGTCTTTATACGATTTTGGTGTCACTTTATATATTTCGCAATGATGTGGACAGTTCATTGGTCTTAATAAGAACTCTTCATTCTCTTCGGGTGTACGAATAGGTTGAAATGAATCCTTACCATATTTTGCGTAATGTCCTGAAGTCACGTACAACTGTTTGCTTCCAATATGCGGTGTCATTACCTGTTGGTACTCGAACCTTTGTTGAATATTTTTCAAATACTCTTCCAGTCTCAGTCTTAACTGTGTTCCTTTAGGCAACCACAATGGTAATCCAGAACCAACTGTTTGCGAAAAAGCAAATAGTTCCAACTCCTTACCAATCTTTCTGTGATCTCGTTTCTTAGCCTCTTCAAGCATTACCAGATACTCATCAAGCATTTTCTTTTTTGGGAAAGTAATACCGTAAAGTCTTGTAAGCTGACGTCTATTTTCATCACCTCTCCAATAAGCACCAGCAACGCTAAGAATTTTTACTGCCCTAATATATGATGTATTTGGCAAATGTGGCCCACGACAAAGATCTGTAAAACTACCCTGCGTATAAGTTGTAATTGTTCCATCTTCAAGTTCATTGATAAGCTCCACTTTATAGTTTTCGTCACGCTTAGCAAACATTTCCAGAGCATCAACTTTAGATATAGTATCACGGACGATGTTTTCTTTGGCAGCAATAAGCTCCATCATCTTCTTCTCTATGCGTGGGAAGTCTGAGTCCTTAATAGAAACTCCCTCACCTGGATCAACATCATAATAAAAGCCATTCTCTATAGCAGGCCCTATACCAAATTTAATTCCAGGATAAAGCTCTTGTAAAGCTTCAGCCATCAAGTGTGCTGAAGAATGCCAATAAGCATGTTTTCCTTCTTCGTTATCCCACTTTAATAGATTAACCGAAGAATCTTCAGTGATAGGTCTAGTCAAATCCCAAGTTTCGCCATTAACACTTGCTGCAAGCACTTCTTGTGCCAACCTTGAACTAATACTTTCAGCTATTTGCAAACCTGTAATTCCGCTATTGTATTCTCTAACTGAATTATCAGGAAAAGTAATTTTTATCATATAGTTATGTACAATTTTCTTTTAAGAACTGCAAATGTAGTGATTTTGTGAAACATAGAACAATAAAACTAAAATAAAATATTGCTATACCCTAAAGTAGCCTCTCTTAATCAGAGTGATATACTATAAAGTTCAAAATGTTTTAATAACCTAAAGTTCTACTGTCCTTTTTTCTTTACTACTCTTGAATGCAGCTTCGATAATTATCATAACATTGCGTGCCTCCTCAGGTTTCACAGCCAATGAAGCCTCTCCCCTTATTGCATCACGCAAATTAATAAAATAATCTCGATAATCTCCCTGTTCGCTCTCAACACTTCCTTTAAATTTAACTCCTCTATAATCAACATCTAGTTCACCCCATATATCTTCGGGTTCTCGTCCCCAATCTTTGCCATGAGGAATAAAGCCTGAGTCTAACATAGATTCTTGTACATCTAAGCCATATTTCACAAACGAACCACCAATACCATTAATCATATATGTTGGTCCAGGAGTTCTGCACAGCATACCAGCTTTAAGCGTAGCCGTAAAATTCGGATAATTAAGCCTTACATCAAAATAATCATCAGCTTTAGCCCATTTACGCTGAGATTTCACCTCCGCAGTCACAGCACTAGGCATACCAAAAAACCATAATGCCTGATCTATCAAATGAGAGCCAAGATCATACAATATTCCTGAGCCTGGCAATGGCTTTTCACGCCAAGCACCTCCAGGACGTGGCTCAGGTCTATATCTGTCGAAGTGTGATTCGTACGAAGATAGCTCTCCAAGTAGTCCTGAATCTAATAATTTCCTAACAGTTTTTGTATCACTAGTAAATCGTCTGTTATGATAAACAGTCAATAGCTTATCTTGACTCTTAGACAAATCTATCAGTTCATTAGCTTCTTCAACAGTTACTGTAAATGGCTTTTCTACCATAACATGCTTACCTGCCAACAAAGACTCTTTTGCCCACCTAAAATGGTCAGTATTAGGTGATGTTACTATCACTAAATCAATTTCAGGATTACCCACAATACTATTCCCATCAGGCACAACCTTGACAGAAGGATATCTATTATTTACAAGCTCAATATTTACGGGATTTGATGTACTAATACTTGTCAACTCAAAACCATCAATAATATCTATAAATGGAGCATGGAAAACTCTTCCTGACAATCCATAACCAATAATTCCTGTTCGAATCATATTTAATATTTTTATTTAAAATCACTTTATATCAAAGATAGCAACAAATTATTTAAACAAAAAATCAATTAGCTTTCTAGTAGCCAATGCTCTGTGACTTATCCTATTTTTCAACTCTGTTCCTAGCTCAGCAAACGAATTAGAGTAGCCGTTTGGAATAAAAACAGGATCATAACCAAAGCCTCCATCCCCTTGCTTATACTTACTAATTTGACCTTCTATTACACCGTCAAAAATATAATGTGACCCGTTTTCTATTAAAGCAATAACTGTCCTAAAACGGGCATTTCTGTTCTCCTCTCCATTTAAAGCCGAAAGAAGTTTTGACATATTATCCTCTGACGTAGCTCTTACTCCAGCATACCGAGCTGTATAAACTCCTGGCTCAAATCCCAATATATCAACTTCAAGCCCCGAATCATCTGCAAAGCAATCATACCCATATTTATCTTTTATATATTGTGCTTTTTGCAATGCATTATCTTCAAATGTATCACCTGTTTCTGGAATGTCATCATAACATCCTATATCGGCAAGGCTAAGAATTTGAATTTTATCTTTGACTATATCTCTAATCTCACTAAGCTTGTGATTGTTATTTGTAGCAAACACTATTTTTTCCATATTATTTATTTTCTATTTAAAAAAACTCTTGTGTGACTAACATTTAATCATCATTATATTACATTTAATTATCATGTTAGTTTTATTGACGCAGAAGTCTATTGCGCTCGTTAAGCTTTGCCCTTCTTATTTCATCTTGTTCTCTAATCTTTTGTTTTCTTTCCCTCTCCCGTATTTTCAACTCTTCTCGTCTTGCCTTCTCCCTAATCTTCAATTCATTTCGTCGCTGCTTTATTAGCTCTTCTCTCTCTTTCTCTCGTTCCTTTATTAATCTCTTTTTCTCTTTTTCAGAATTAGCGTTATCAAAACGGCTTAAAGCTTCCTGTTGTCGCTGTTCAAAATTATATAGCTGCTGTTCAACACTAAGAGTTTCGACTTCATCATCAGGACTCAATTTACCACTATAATTTTCTATAATAACAGATTCTTCAATAGTTATCTTTTCAACATCTTCATTTATAACATCCCTCTGCCTGTCAACATCAAATAATGGCTCAATTGTTTTAACAGAAATAGTATCTATCTCTATCAATTTTGACAAATCACTTTCTGTAATAATGAGATTATAGTTTGTGTCTGACATAACCAACGTTTTCACTCTGTCAGACAAACTATTAATAAAAACAGAATCTGTTCGCACATTGTTCGAATATAACATAGCCTCTTTATATGAACTAAAATAACTTATAATTAAGACATTTGTATTTCCTAATTTAGTCATATTTACGTTGAATGCTCTCAGCTGGTAGCTTGTAAAGTTATGATTAGATATAGCAAAAAGAAGATCGCTTTTCTTTTGCTTATCTTCATCAAATAATATTATAAAACTATATTTAACAGAGTCAGTCTCTTCTGAATTAGAAACAAACCTTCCTGCATCAATATCCGTTAATCTATGCCTATCATTGGAATTATCGATAAAATCAAAACTTATCTGACCTGATGCGTTATCAGCAAGAGCCATTCCTTCATCAAGTCGTAAAATAATATCTTTAGCTAAATCCGATTCTGGACCTTTAGCAAATTGGCTAATCAACTCCTCTAGTTCTATTCTCAAACCATCAGCATCATTCGCCAACGCGTATGATAATGCATTCAACAACTTAAATTTCACTATTAAAGTGCCGTTGCCAAACAACCTATTTGATTTTTCATAGTTTTGTCTAATCTTCAAGACATTCCCATTTTTGAATTCTTCAAATGTATCTTGATAAAGCGAAGCCTCTAGAGTTCCATAGTTACTCAACACATCCTCGTATTCAGGATCATTTAGCATTTCGGCATACTTATTTTCTGGGAAATCAGTAAGAAGTTTATTTTTATAATTATCTGACTTATCAACATTTCCTACTTGCCTGTAAACCAGATGAAGCCTATATAACACATCAACTACAGCAAGGTTATCACCATACTTATCAACAGCCTTGTGATAACTATCAATCGCTAACTCATAATCATGCAATTTCCCTCGTGCTATATCACCAATTGCAATAAGATTATTTATAATAATTTGATTTGCCTCTGCTATTTGCGCATCTGAAGAAGGTATTTGTCTTAAATAATAGTCGATAGAATACTTATCTTGGTCTACCTCGGATAACTTATACTGATTTAACATTTCATTTTGTTCAGGAAAATCTCCAAAAACAATTGACGACTTATCCTGTATACGCCAATTATCCTCTAGCTTTCTATTACCCCAATAATTTTCAAATTCTTTTTTACCTTGTTCTACTAGTTGGGGGTTATAAAAATAAAAAGTCCCTGCTCCTAATCCTATACTACTAGGGGTTATACTTAAATTGTTTTCACCAGGCACCTCTTGCTTATTAGCAAGCTTTATACCTTCACAGTCCTTATCAGCATTCCTAATTGATTTAATATGAGTTTCAATTATTCTAATTTTCTCAGCATCAGGCAATGATGATAAATACAACAAGCTATCTTGCTCCTCTAATGACCTAAGAAAAGGCTCCAACTGCGCCAAAACCTCCGCTCTAAAAACTATTTCATTATAATTAGTAGTATTTTGTGATATGCCAACTATTGCCTTTGAATACCTTTTGGATGCTTCCAAGTATCTCTTTTTATTAAAAAACAAACTGCCCAGTCGCTCCTGAACATATGCTAACTCAGTTCCTTTACTCACACTTCTTGACTCTGCAATCAAATAATTTTCAAATGCATTTATCGTGTCCTTACTAAAAAGATAACTATCTCCTATCGCTCCGTAAATTTGATCTAAATAAGATTCATTTCTTGACATCTTAGCCTGTCGCAACAAATCCTTTATCACATTATCTTTATGTATATCTAGCTTTGATTGAGCGACTATAGCACTAAGTGCAACAACAGCGGGAGTATCTATTTTTTTTAGTTGCTCAAAAGCATCAAAGGCCTCTTGAGTATTACCATTAGAGGAATACAGCTGTCCTATAAGATACCACAATCGTCTTCGCTGTATATTGTTAGTCTCAGATTCAGCTACTTTTTTAAGAAATATAATCGCCTCTGAAACGCTGCCAGATTTAAGTAAAAAAAACGCATAAGAATTATTAAAATCAACTTCAAGAAAGGCTGGAACACCTCTTGCCAACAAAGCATCAAGAACTAATTCTGCATCATAATACCATCCAATTTCCGAATATGCACGCATTAACCACACTTGCGCTTCTGAAACTACATCCAAATCATACTTAAACAGCCTGATAATATTTGACAATACAGATATTGCTTCATAATAATCTCTATTCTGAATATGTGCTTTAGCCATAAGAAGCCATGCTTGATCAACAAAGGGATTAAACTCATCTTGCTTTAACCAGTCACGATAATCTTGACTGTCCATTTTACTCTTATCACGAATGGGTTTAGCAGAGATTGAATGTTCTTGAATTGCCTTCGTAGTTTTTTCAACAACTACATCAAATGGACCACCTAAAGCTTTCTTAGTACTATCAATAATACTATAACTATTAGGGTACATTGGCAATAATACATGCCAATCATCTACGTAGGATTCATAAATAGATTTCAAGGTTTCTTCATAGACTTGCTGAGCATTAAAAAGAATATTATAGCGAGTGGTGAGTTCATGATATGCACGAGAAGATCGAGTATTCTTTTTCACTGAACAACCGAACAAAACCATTATTACAAGAGTAACCCAAACTATATGTTTTTTTATTTTTTCTATTGGCACCCCACACTTATTTACAACTTTACATAACAATATTTATAACTCTAAAAGTGATAAAATATTGCACAAGCTTATACTCTATATATCAATAGTCAGTTAGATAATAGAAAATCATGGACTAAGATGCTAATCAACCCATGCACCCTCTTGAGAGCAGACATATGCTGAGCGATTCACAGATTTTTGATGTGATTCCTCCAAGTCAAAACCTTTAAGTATTGAAGTGATAAATGTACCAGTAAACGAATCTCCTGCTCCAACAGTATCCACAACTTTCACTTTAGGAGTTTTAATATAAGAGTGCTTATCAGAAGAGATGACAACACTAAAATCAGCTCCCGCAGTAAGTATTATATATTTAAGACTGAACATTTCTAAAAATAAATAACACGCATCAATATCATACATAAACTCAAGATTATATAATGACTTTAATAGCTTTAACTCATTGTCATTTATTTTTAAGACATTGCATAGTCTGAGAGATTTATCTATTAATTCTTTTGAATAGAAACTTTGGCGTATATTAATATCAAATATACGGTAACAATCAGGAGAAGTAAGATTAACCAAACTTTGAATTGTTGATCTTGATGTTTCATTACGCTGAGCAAGTGTTCCAAAACAAACAGCATCAGCACTAATTACCATCTCTCTCATTTTGTTTGTCAATGGAATAAAGTCCCATGCCACGTTTTCAGTAATCGTATAATCTGGGATACCATCACTTAATTCCACTAAAACCTTTCCAGTAGGATAATTAATTCGTTCAATTACACCTTCAATTCCTCTTAAGGCTAATTGTTCAACTATTTCTTCTCCATAAGCATCATCCCCAACTGCACTTATAGCAAAGCCATTAGCCCCTGATTTGGACGCATGAAAAGCCAGATTGACAGGAGCACCACCAATCTTTTTACCTGTAGAGAACATATCCCATAGAAGCTCCCCAATTCCGATTACCAATGGTTTATTATTGTTCATTACGCTCATACTTTAAAGCAATAGTTTTTATACCTTTTGCAATAAAAAAGATAACTATCAATACAAAAATTATAAATGCACCAGAAGGCACATTAAGATAATAAGACAATAGTAACCCTATCACACTTCCAATAAAGCCAATTATTACCGACAGCAACATCATCTTAGAATAGTTAACAGTAAAAAGGTTTGCAGTCATCTGAGGGACTGTTATTAAGGACATTAACAGAACAATTCCAACTAGCCTAATACTCAACACTATTGTTATTGCAATAAATAACATCATTGTGTACTCGATAAAATGGGTATGAATGCGTCTTGTCTTTGCAAACTGACTATCAAATGAAACAGAAACGATTGAATGATAATTAGCTGCAAAAAACAACAATAGTAATGTAGAGAGTATAACAAGCGAGATTATATCAGCAGAAGTTACCGTTAATATATTTCCAAAAAGATATTCCGATAAATTAGGTGTATAACCAGGTGTAAGAAATGTTAGCACTATACCAATTGCCATACCTAAAGACCAGAACACCGCAATTGCCGAATCCTCACGTACTCCTTGTTTATCAGATAACCACTGAATTCCAAAGGCTGAAAGTATAGAAAACACCATTGCTGAATAAATAGGATTTAAGCCAAAATAAAATCCTATACCAAGACCTCCAAATGATGCGTGTGTTATTCCTCCACTGATAAATACCAATCGTCGAGACACTACATAGGTTCCTATTATCCCACAAGCGATGCTCGCAAAAAGACTCCCCATCAGTGCATTACGAAAAAAGGCATAATCGAGTAGCTCTAGTATATTCATAAAGTAGTGTTTCTAATTACCAAAAGAAATTTGAGTGTCAAATGAAAAATCCACGTTTCATTCATCACTCACTTAAAATAAATGACAAATGACTGGATTGAAATTAATAATAACATAATTATTATACTAAGGCATGTAGTTTTGCTTCACGTATATCACAAACAATCATCAACACCTCATCTTTCATCTGATTAGGTATAGCAATATCTCGCATCTGCAAACTTCTTATCCATCTTTGTTTTTCTTTATCAAGTATCGAATAAAATATTTCTCTAAATTCATCTACCTCCCACTCTGAATAGCCACCAGAATCTCTGTGCTTATATCTATCTAATTCTTCATCCTCAAAGTACTCTAGGTCATCCTCAAATGCAGCAATAAGAGTTTCATCCTCGCATACTTCATGTGCTCCACAACATAAACTATCTGACGTAAAATCGAGTTTTATTACTGGTTGTGGCGTTTCTCTTTCTTCTGTATTTCCTTTTTTTCTTTGAAAACTATTAGACAGATATAATGCCAAAACAAAAAACACGATAATACCAATCAATATATATAAACTTAGCATAATAGAACGTTTTATAATGATTCAATTTTAAACCCAGCTGTCTCAAGGTCATTCCAAAAGTTAGGATATGACTTGGCAACCACACTTGGGTCGTTTATTATTATTTGTTTGAAAGGGATAGATGCTGGCGCAAGAGACATTGCCATCCTGTGATCTTCATACGTATCAATAGATGGATTATCCCCAGCAAAACACCGCTCACCATTCCACTCAAACATTTCGTTAGAAGTATCTGTTAAAACATACCCTAATTTTTTTAGCTCAGTGATAAGAGCATTCACCCTATTTGTCTCTTTTATTCTCAAACTTTGAATACCAGAGAAGACAAATGGTACTTTTAGAAAACAACACGTAGCTGCAAAAGTTTGAGCCAAGTCTGGTTCTTGAATAAAATTATGAAAAAACTTCTTAGAACTACATTTCTTGTTTCTAATGACAGCTCCTTCTTCTGTAAATTGAGTAGAAACACCTAAATCATTAAATAAGTTTACCAAATAGGCATCTCCCTGATAACTATTAGCAGACAAGCCTTTAAGTAACACTTCTGATCCAGGCATCAGAGCCACCATCTCATACCAATATGAAGCAGCAGACCAGTCTGGCTCTACTTTATATTTTATAGGAACATAAGATTGAGGCTTTATTTTAATCACACTATCAACCCATTTAACATTAACGCCATATTCCTCCATCATCTTTGCCGTTAGATTAATATATGGTCTTGAAATAATTTCATCCTGTACATTAATAGTTAAGCCATTTTTCATAGTAGGAGCAACCATCATCAACGCAGAAATAAACTGAGAACTAATACGTCCCGAAACATAAACATCTCCCCCATCTAACTTCTTCCCATTTATTTTCAAAGGAGGAAAACCTCTCTTTTCCAGATATTCAATATCTGCACCCAATGCCAATAGCGTATCAACCAGAGGATGAATGGGTCTTTCATGCATTCTTTTGGTACCACTCAGTATCCACTCGCCCTCCATTCCCGCAAGAAATGCAGTTAAGAATCGCATTGCAGTTCCAGCTCCTTTTACATCAAAAACATTTGAGTCAGAATTAAAAACATCAATCAAAACCTGTGTATCTTCGCTATGCGAGATATTCTCTATTGGCAGTTGACTAAGGCTCAGAGCATTTAAAATCAACACCCTATTACTTATACTTTTTGATGCAGGAAGATCAATAGCTACATTCAGACTCTTAGGGGGATATATTTTGTATTGCATTTGAAACGAGTATATAATTTCTACAAAAATAATCATTAAATATGGAGTGACAAAACAAACATTTATCTATTAAACCCCAAATCAGCAATATAGAAAACAGCAATACTCTACAAACAAATGAAAATACAAGTTGATTTACAGCGGCATATAATAAGATAGTGTACACGCACTTCAGTCATATGTTCACATATAGTTTCTCAAGATGGAGGTTTTAATACAATACCTCACAAGCCATTCCCCAGCCAATACCAAAACAACATTTTCTCCTCACACCTTTCCAAAACATCATTAACAACCAATAAAAGTGGGTCGTGATGGTTAAAGTTTAGACTATAATGATGTTGTATTTACTATATACGGTAGAAATCTACAAGTGGATTTCTATCGTTCGTGTCATATACAATACAAATACACATGTAGATTTTCATCGTTCGTGCTAAGAACAATAAGAATCTAGTAGCAGATTTATCCATCATAATAGACAGTCAATAGAAATATAATGGAAATAGAGAGTGAATGAGATGGTGAATAATGTAGTAGATTGGATTAGGATGTATAAGGATAAAAACAAAAACAATAGCACACTCAAGATTATCCCAAATTAAATAGAATAATACTTGAGGCTATATATTTTTTAGCAATAAAAAACTTGTTTGAATAACAAAGCAGTGGTGATTCCTATAAATAGTATTTTAAAGTTGAGAATAATACACTTGCTCACCCTTTAAACAATATCGAGCTATCTCCGTAGCTCAAAAATCTGAACTCATTATCAAGGGCAAAATTATATATATCCCTCCAAGCCTCACCTACAAATGCAGAAATCAATAGTAATAGAGTACTTTTGGGCTGATGAAAATTAGTGACTATGGCAGAAGGAAAATGAAATGTGTATCCAGGTACAATAATAATTTCTGTTTCGGCATAAATTGCCGCTTCATTAAATTCGTCTAGATATTGTATAATTGCTTCAAGAGATTCAGCAGGACTTGCAAGGTTTACTTCTTCATATGGTTCCCACTGAGAAACATAGAAACGCGAAAAGCGTTTGCCTGGATTATCTATTATCTGCTTACCAATATAATATAAGCTCTCTATTGTTCGCATAGAAGTTGTACCAACAACAACAATCCTATCAATATTATTAAGTAAGGATAAAACTAATTGCCTAGAAACAGAAATAAATTCTGAATGCATCTGGTGTTCCAATATTGTTTCAGATTTAACTGGTTTAAAAGTACCGGCTCCAACATGAAGAGTAAGATATTCAATCTGAATATTTTTATTCTGTAGATCGGACATCACCTCCGGTGTAAAATGCAGCCCCGCAGTAGGTGCAGCCACAGATCCTTCTACTTTAGAATAAACTGTTTGATAAGTTTCGTCATCATCTGGTTCTGCCTCTCTATTTAAGTAGGGAGGAATAGGAAGATTGCCTACTGCATCAAGAAGCTCCGAAAAAGAGAAATTATCGTTATCCCAAGTAAACTCCACCTGTGTATCATTTTCCGTTTTAGATATTTTCTTTGCAGCCAAAATCACATCGACACCATCAATAGAAATTGTAACATAAAGAGAGTCGTTTTTCCATCGTTTGGCATTCCCGATCATACAGTTCCACACAACACTTTTTCGTTGCTGAAAATTAATTTGATAATCATGTGGAGTATTTGGGCTAAGACAAAAAACCTCGATTACACTACCAGTTGGCTTTTTAAAAAATAAACGTGCATGAATAACTCTGGTATTATTGAAAACCACTAGGCTACCCTCAGGAATAATTGACGAAATACTATTAAATGGCTTAGAAGAAATATTACCATCCTTATATATCAACAACTTTGAGTTATTACGCTTACTCAGGGGATATTTAGGAATCCTAAATTCAGGTAGATTATAATTATATTCTGATATTCTGATACTTTGAACTTCTGACTTTGTCATTTTTAGTATTATTAGTCTTTTTTTGAGGCAAAACGCGACAAATATCCGACAAAATTAATCAACTTTGTAATCACATCAAAGAATAAAAGAATAGACAGTTTATAACAAAATGAAAAAACTTGAAATAGGCGACAAGGTAAGATTTTTGAACAGTATAGGTGGGGGTATTGTTAAGGGCTTTCAAAACAAACAAATTGTGATTATTGAAGATGAACACAGTTTTGAAGTACCCATCTTGATATCAGAATGTGTTGTGATTGAACCAAGCGATAGCAAAAAGCTTAATCAGTCCGTGAATGATATAACCGAGAACACAACGGCAACCCCAACAGAGAAAAGGTCTGAGGCTACAATTGAAGAAACAAATAACATTTCGGAAACGATAGAAGGCGAAAAAATAACTACATGTTTGGCTTTTTTGCCAGTAGACATAAAAAACATATCACAAACAAGTTATGAATGCTACTTTATTAACGACAGCAACTATTATCTGTTTTTTAATTACATGTGCAGAGAAAACAACTCATGGGTAAGCAGATACAACGGCATTATTGAGCCCAATATGCAAATATTCATCGAAGAGTTTGACAAAAGCATTCTTAATGAGATAGAACAAGTTTGCATTCAGTTTGTGGCATTTAAGCACAACAAACATTATAGATTCAAAAAACCTGTATCCGTTGAATTCCGAATTGACACCGTAAAATTTTATAAGTTACACACATTCACTGAGAATGATTACTTTGATGACAATGCACTCATATATTATATAACAAGGGATGATATTCCTGAACGCGAACTACTTATTTCGCAATCAGACATCCAACAATCAATTAATGAAAAAACCAGTGTCGATAAAAGACCTAGAATTAAACCAATAACAAAAAAAGATAAAAATCAGGTTATTGAAATTGACTTGCATATTAATCAACTTCTAGATACTACCTCGGGCATGTCTAATGCAGAGATACTAGATTTTCAAATTAGTAAATTCAACGAAGTGATGCAAGAGAACATTAAACGTAAGGGGCAGAAAATTGTCTTTATTCATGGAAAGGGTGATGGAATATTAAAGAACGCTCTACAAAAAGAGGTGCGAAACAAATATAAAAACTTCTATATGCAGGATGCATCCTTTCAGGAATATGGATATGGTGCCACAATGATAACAATCAAATAACTATATAATCAAAGAAACAAAAATGAAAAAATCATTTATAGCAGCAATATTATTGATTTTCACCTTTACGAGTTGTAATGTTTTGAATCAGGTTGCAGGAGTATATCAACTTTCTCAATGCGAATACAAATACAATAAAATCAGCAACATCCAATTAGCAGGCATGAATCTTGGCGAGGGCAATTCAATCTCTCTCTCAAATTTCGCCTCTCTTTCAAGCATTCTCACAGGTGGAGCATTACAAACTATTCCATTCAGCATGACTCTAAATCTGGATGTAAAAAACCCCAACCAACGCGAAGCACTTCTAAATGCATTAGATTATGCTATTGAAATCAACGACATGGAATTTACCACTGGCAATGTTAGTACTCCATTACGTGTAAACGCAGGACAGACAAGCGTATTACCCATATCAGTTGGCGTTGACTTAAAGAATCTAATGGACAAATATTCTAAGGACAAGGTAGCCAAAGAAATGAGTGGATTTCTTGGATTGTCGTCCAATCCAATCAAGGTAACCGTAAAACTATGGCCTAAAGTTATGGTTGGAAACTCATTAATTAAAGTTCCTGCAGCAATACCCGTTTCATTTACATTTGGAGATAAGAAATAAAAAGGCAGTGGAGATAACAGGAAAGGAAAGACGTCAAAAAACAATAGAAGATCTCTTATCATCTAAAGATATAGAGGCACAAGATGAATTGCTTGAAATGCTAGCAGAACAAGGTTTCAGTATCACTCAAGCAACATTATCACGTGATTTCAGAGAAATGAAAATTGCTAAAACTCCTAACTCACAAGGTCAATATTTCTACAGACTACCAGGAATAAAACTACCACAACCCAAATCAACCCGCCATGGATTGACATCTACTTTTATTCGCAATGGCATTATAAACATAGAGTTTTCGGGGCAAATGGCAGTTATAAAATGTCCTGCTGGTTACGCCAATGGCATAGCTCAGGATATAGACATAAACAATATTCCAGGAATTATCGGCACAATTGCAGGAAGTGACACAGTCCTAGTAATATTACGTGAAAATATTGACAGGGTAGATTTCATATCATCTCTGAAACTACTATTTAGTAAAGATTAAAATAAAAACAATAAATAATTATTCTAATGTTCATAATAGGAATCGCAGGCGGATCGGGTTCAGGAAAAACAACTTTGGTAAACTCTATACTTGAAAGAGTGCCATATGATCAAATTTCAATACTAACACAGGATTCGTATTACAAAGACAGTTCACACCTTCCTTTGGAGCAACGACAAAGACTTAACTTTGACCACCCAGATTCGATAGAATGGGACTTGATGCTAAGTGATATTCAAAAACTTAAGAACGGTCATGAAGTATATTCTCCAACATATTCATATCTTACATGTTCGAGACTTGAAGAGACAATTAAAATCATACCAAACAAAATATTATTAATCGAAGGCATTTTGATTCTCACTCAGCCTGAGCTAAGCAAGGAAATGGATATGCGTATTTACCTTGAGGTTGAGCCCGACCATCGTCTTTCACGTATCATTGAAAGAGATATGGAGTCAAGAGGTAGGACAGCACAGGAAGTCATTAAAAGATATTACAAAACAGTACGTCCAATGCACGAGGAGTTTATCAGACCATCACGCGAGAGGGCTGATATGTTGGTAATGGGCGGTGGATTAAACTGTCAAGCCGCAGATTTTATATCGTCTGCAATTTTAGGAAAGCTTGCTAAGAACCCAAAGCCTGCTAGTTTTTGACAAAGCAATTACTCTAAACACATATTACGATTGGTCGATGAACATAAAATAAGTAAAACAAATAACATCGTGTTGAAGTCACTATGATTTAATATCAAAGTGGCTTCATCACAACACCAATTCTCTTCTTTCCATTAATCTTTATTGCTATTGGCTTTTCAAATCTCACATGACGAATATACTCCGTTTCATACATAGCGGGCATTTCATCCAGAAATTTGGAATCAAAGAAATCTCTTTTTTCGAAAAATGGATTTACCGTAAAATAGCCAACACCAAAAGATGTTAGATTTTGGAAAAAATGAGTCCCCTGACTTGGTTCAATCTGGTAGTTTTCTAAGGCTAATTCCACAATAATCCTTGCCTGATTTATATGAGCCCATTTAACTGGAATTCCCAGCCATTGGTCTGAAGATCCCCATCGACCAGGACCTACCAGAACATAATTAGAATCACTTTCTCTGAATTTCTCATTCAACGATTCAATCTGGGATGCAATTGCGGGATTATTTATAGCTGCAAAACCATCTGTCTTAACATAAACCACATCATACACATCATTTGAAATACCATTACCCATTGCATTAAATGAGTGCAGAATAACATCTTCACTTTCAATTTCGTCTAGATTCTCATTTACCACCTCCTTGCTATCTACAATTGGCCGAATTTGAAGAATGTAGAATTGAGCCTTATTATGATTTTCAATATTTACAGCAAATTCAATTTCAACAGGTCTTCCCATACCCTGTTGCCCCATACTTAGCACCTCATCAAGTGTTTCGGCAAGAGGCATAGTATCATGTTTTAGTATGTTTGCAAATGATATAATCTTGCGTCCCCCTTCATAATAACCATCTCGGATAATTTGATCATTAGGATCGTATGTAGAAGAAATAAACTTCAATGGACTATTGATACCTGCTTTTTGAACTCTGATCTTCTTGATATTAAAATCATCATCAATAGTTAGAACATCTTGGGATGGCTCCGCATCAAGTGCATAAAATTGTGTCTGAGTATCTCTTAACGCCAGATCTAGAGTACTAAGCTGAAGTATATTTTTAGAATGCTTTGGTGAAAATCTAAGACCATTTTCTCCATCCACTATATATCGTCCCAATCCCATTGCCATATCTACAATGCCATCTTCACTTCGCTCGTTGCCAATAGGATAATAATTTATTGAGCGGGCGACACCCGAAATTGCAGGATAAAATAAAGAGCCATATTGCTGACCAACTAATTCCTGTAATACAATAGCCATCTTTTCCTGATCAATAAGATTGTGAGTCGAAAACATATATGCTTTGCTATCCTTATAAAATACTGATGCATACACAGCCTTTATTGCATCACTCAACATCCTTATCATATGAATCTTATCCTCATTATATGGAATCATATATGTAGAATAGATTCCTGCAAATGGCTGATACTGAGAATCCTCTAATAGACTGGATGAACGAATTGCAATAGGCTTGGAAACGGCATCAATAAAAACCAGAAAATCAGCAACAAGCCGCTTAGGTAGCTTTGCAGAAAGAAAACTTTTTAGAATCACTTCATCTGCCTCATCACTCAAAGCAATATCATAAAGATTATTTGCCTCCATAAACTCGTCAAATATATCAGTGCATAATACTACAGTTTTAGGTGTTAGTATTGGCAGATTATTATTTTGGGTTGTTTCTGAGTGCACATTCACGATATGACCTATAAAAGCCAATCCTCTACCTTTCCCACCGAGAGAGCCTTCTCCAATTCGAGCGAAGTTTGAATATTTATCATATCTGTCTTTCTCAAATATTGCCACAACACCACTGTTTTTCATTCTCCTATATTCCACTATTGCCTGGTATATTAACTCGCGAGCATCATCCATACACTCAAATCTTGCGATATCAATATTTCTGAGCATCTCTGCAACAGGATACATGGCACGAGTATAGAAAAAGCGTGTAAAATGACCATGTGATAAATGATAATAGAATGAATCATCAGGTATCTGTTTGATCTTCATCATCAACTCTTTAAGATTTTTAATTCTAAATATCTCCTCTTTCGACTTAGGAGCAAGAATAATAAAATCACCAAATCCAAAATTGTCTTTGATTGCCTTATTTATTTCCTGAGGAAGAATCTTAGAGTTCTTATCTATAAAGGTAGCATTAACCTCAGCCGCATATATATTATTACTATATTCAGAAGAAGTATATATAATAGGTATATACTTATCTTTACCTCTCACCCATTCTCCAAATCTTTTACCAGCTATCGGATCTTTAACTCCCTCCCTACTATATGTAATATCAGTTATTATCCCCAGCATGTTCTTACCATATTTATCAAAATGAGAAACGGCCTCTTCATAATTTCGGGCAAATAATATCTTAGGTCTTCCGCGCATCCTCATCATTCGCAGATGATCATTTAAAGCCTCTTTTGAAAACTCTCTAGATTCGCTCAACACATATTTATATAATAATGGCAATGCCGATGAGTAAAATCTCACAGAGTCCTCAACAAGCATAATCGTCTGAACCCCCACTGTATCCACATCATGTTCAACATTCATCTGATCTTCAACAAGCTTAATAATAGCTAAAAGCAAATCAGCATTACCAAGCCAGCTAAATACGTAGTCAATGCCTGACAAATCTTCATTTTCAAGCATTCGTGTCACTGATTTTGAAAAGGGAGTAAGTAATACGATCGGAATCATAGGATATTTAGTATCTATACGCCTTAAATTACTAAAAACCTCTGGATCATCCATATTAGGCATACAGATAATAAGTTCATATCTATTTGTTTCAAGCTCCAGCATTGCTTGCGTGAAATTTATTACCTGAGTAAAACGAGGAGGATACCTAAGATTAAGCGATGTGTATTCATTAAAAATCTGTTCATCAACCCTACCATCTTCTTCAAGAATAAACATATCATACTGAGATGCAATTATAAGAACATTATATATTCGCTTATTCATTAATTGCACAAAAGGAGTATCTCGAAATTTTAGTAATTGTACATCTCTGATATCAGTTGATGATTTAAGAGTATTAGAACCCATATTGATGATTTGTATTAATATTATTATGTCATTTCACTTTATGTAAACAACAAAAATAATATGATAGTTTATACAGAATATAAAATTGAACCATAAATTAGATGAGTTCGAGCTAATAAGTATTTCTAAATAGCTCTGAAATACTTTTTTCGATACAAAAAGCCTTCAAACATTATAGATAAAATAACGCAAATTAGTGAGAAATAACAATAAGAACAATGCCTTAGGTCTAGTTCACGTTTATTAATCACTTGTATTAGGTATAAAGAATATCAATTATACTGATTTTGCGGTATTGAGATCGTTATTTGATTCACTTAATTTTGTGGTGTAGTTTTAGATTATACAATAACCGTTATAATATGATTTATTTGGACATTTATAAGCCAGTAAAAAAGTTTGTTGGCATCATTATATTTTTTCTATTTTCTCAAGCAATTTTCTCACAGCAAAAGGAACAGTCAACAATCAACGGATTGATAAAAGACATCAAAGGTGAACCAATTGAGTTTGCAACTGCATATATAAAAGAGACACAGCAAGGCACTCAAACAGATGCTAGAGGCAAGTTCTTTTTGAAAACAACATCTGGCATCTACACTTTAGTTGTCCAAATGATAGGATATGCAACATATGAGAAAAATATCAATCTCAAAGCAAGCGAAAACCAAGAAGTAATTATCACTCTAGAGGAAACCCATTTAGCTCTTCAAGAAGTTGTGATTGAAGCAAAATCTGCGGTTCAAAGAATTAAAGAATCACCGTTTAATGCAGTAGCTCTTGATGCGAAAATTCAGCATAATTCTACGGCAAATTTATCAGGAATGCTCAACAAGATTTCAGGTGTAAGAATACGCGAAACTGGTGGCATTGGCTCTGACATGCAAATTATGATGGATGGTTTCAGTGGCAAACATATTAAAATTTTTATTGATGGTGTCCCACAAGATGGAGTCGGTCAATCACTAGGAATAAACAACATACCTACCAATTTTGCAGATCGTATAGAAGTATATAAAGGAGTAGTTCCCGTGGAGTTTGGCACTGATGCAATTGGAGGAGTGATTAATATTGTTACAAAAAAGGGAAATTCGAAAAAGTGGAATCTTGATGCTTCATATTCATATGGGTCTTTCAACACTCACAAGTCCTATTTTAACTTTGCTCAAACTCTTGACAATGGCTTAACATATTCTATTAGTGCCTTACAAAACTATTCGGACAACAACTACGAGGTAGATACACCCGTCAAGGAATTTCTTCAAGATGGAAGCAGTAGCACTAATAAATCAAAAATAGAAAGAGTAAAGCGATTTCACGATACCTATCACAACGAAAGCATTTCGGCAAAAGCCGGAGTTGTAAACAAGTCATGGGCTGACAGACTAATATTTGGCGTCAACTATTCCAAGTCACATAAGGATATTCAGACAGGTGTACGTCAGGAGATTGTATTCGGTGGGAAGTATAGAAACGAACATTCACTAATGCCTTCACTTGAGTATAAAAAGAATAACCTATTAACTAATGGCTTAGATGTTATTCTCAATGTTAACTATAACAACAACAACACTCACAACGTTGATACAGCAACATATGAATACAACTGGAGAGGTGAAAAAAGACCAATAAGTGCAGGTGTAGGTGGCGAGCAATCATTTATGCACATACTGTCGGTCAACAATAATTGGAGTGGAACCTTTTCTGCTAAATATAGAATAAGAGATATACATAGAATTACATTCAATCATCTGTACAATTCATTCCTACGTTCTAACAAGTCTCTTCTTGTTTCGGATTCAAACTTTGATCCTATTCCAAAAGAGACAATAAAAAATATTAGTGGATTAGCATATCAAATTATGCCAAACGAATTGTTGAATGCATCAATCTTTGGTAAATACTACAATCAATATGTGGCGGGACCAGTAGCCAAAACATCTGCAATGGACGAGTTTGTACGATCAGAGAAAAGAACAACTTCAACCGGATATGGTGTTGCAGGAACATATTTTATTTTGCCAGAACTACAAACTAAATTTTCGTACGAAAAGGTGTACAGACTACCAACCAACAATGAAATGTTTGGGGATGAAGATCTGGAGACAGGTGATATTGGTATAAGATCCGAAAACAGCAATAATGTAAATATCAATATAAGTTATGACCAGCTCTTTGGAAATCATTTTATATACTTAGAAGGTGGATTGGTTTACAGAGATATTCGAGATTACATACAACGTAACATTACAGGACTTAGTGGTGGCAAATATGGTGCTGCATATATAAACCATGGCAAAGTTTTGACGAAAGGATATACACTGACAGCACGCTACAACTTTTCAGACATCATTAGCATTGGAGGAAACTTTACTGAGATTAATGTAATTGACAATGTGTCAACCACAATATCAGGTGCACCAAGCAACACCTACAAGGCAAGGATGCCAAATGTTCCATATTTGTTTGCGAATAGCGATGTCACATTCTATAAACACAATATTGGAGCCAAAGGTAATACTCTGACCATCGCGTATGACAATTTTTTCGTCAAGAAATTCCCACTATACTCTGAAGCACTCGGAAGTAGTGGCAAAGCTTATGTTCCTACACAGTTTTCGCATAACGTTAGCATTTCATACTCAATAAAAGAGGGCAAATATAATTTTTCAATCGAATGTATTAATCTGACAAACGAGAAAATATACGACAACTTTAGTCTTCAAAAGGCAGGTCAAGCATTCTACGGAAAGGTTAGAGTTGCTCTGTAAATCGAACCAATTATTATTATAAATATATTCAACAATCAACAATATGAGATTATCAAAATATTATTTTATGGCTCTAATAGTAGCCGCAGGATTTTCGTTTGCATCATGCGAAACTAACGATATACCAGGTACTGGAAACGGAGATGACAACGAAAACAACACAGAAGTTTCAGATAGATATATTATTGCAGCCGTATCAAACGATGCAAATTATCTTCTGACATCCGATGCTCTCAACAAGGGTTTTATCAGCACTTCAAACAATGGGCTTGAAACCGAAACGGGGTCATACTGGATTTTCCATAATAATAAATACCTTTATCGTCTTGTATATAATCAAGGTAATGCTGGAATAAGTTCCTCGTATATTCTTAACAAAGATGGCAAGATAACTGAACGTGACAATACATACGAAATAACAAGATTTACGAGCTACGGTACATATAAGCACAACATTATCACATCTTCTACTGGAGATCTGGCTAAAGAAAAGGACCCAGTGACAGGTTATGCGCCAAAGGGTTTTTTATTCAACTTTATAGATGTTGAGAATGAGACAATAAAAAAAAATCAGGTAGATATACAGTCTGAGAACTATCTTAAAAATGGTGAGTTCGTAACTCTATCTGGTATTCTTGAATATAACAACAAGCTTTATACCGCACCAATTCCAATGGGACTTAGCCAATATGGAGCAAGTATAAATGACGGAGAATATGTAAAATATCCAGAACTTATTAAAACCGAAGATGGAGGTTCAGCAAGCAGTGCTTACAAAAAAGGCGAACTGCAATGGACTCAGTATCCTAACGAAGCATGGGTGGCAATATATAACGATGAATCAATGAAAGACCCCAAGATAATTAAAACTGACAAGATTAGTTATGCTTGCGGACGTTTCAAGTCTCAATACTATCAAACAATATGGGCATCTGATAATGGAGACATATATGTTTTCTCGCCAAGTTATGCCAAAACAATGTCAGCAGATGTTCAGAAAACAACATTACCTGCTGGTGTTGTTAGAATAAAAGCTGGAGCTAATGATTTCGATCCTGACTATTATTGCAATCTTGAAGAACAGACAAATGGGAACTCATTCCTAAGAAACTGGCACATTGGTGGTGATAACTTCCTATTACTAATGTACGATGAACCATTCACCGATAAATTCAGTGCATCGGATATTCCTGCAACCCAGCTAGCAATTTATAATGGAGAAAGCAAAAAACTTACTTATGTAAGCGGACTCCCATCTACTGACAAAATTAAAGGATATTCCAACTCACCATACTTCGAAAATGGGAAAGCATATGTTGCCGTAACCACAACTGATGGTCAACACCCAGCCATTTACGAAATAGACACAAATAGTGCTAAAGCAACTAAAGGTATAACGGTTCAGTCGAATCAAATAGCAGTTGTTGGAAAACTAAATGTTACAAAAAACTAAAATATTTCAAATGGGCGGGACATACTAACCCGCCCATTATGTTTATTTATTAAGCGCATTATAAATCTTAAGTGCAATACAAATTTATCAGCTTGAAAAGCACAATACTAGAACAAATTATCTCATCTTTTATCCTCCAAATAATAGAGTCATCACATATATATCTCTTTTAACATAGGTGCATATAAAAACAATTTTATAACTCTATAGATTTAATTATCTTTGCAGTTCAAATATTGGAACAAATAAAACAACATATAAAGAGATGATTTCTAAATTAAAGATTGCTGCATTTTTGTTAGCATTAACTGTTTCAGCTAGCATGTTTTCTGAAACACCTCCTCCTGTTTATCAGGGCAAAGTGCATGAAGAACCAGATATTCCACCAATTTACACTGGAGGTACAGCAGAGATGCACAAGTTCATAGCTAACTCATTAGTATATCCACCGGAAGCGTCAGAACAAGATAAACAGGGACTTGTAGTTTATACTTTCACTGTAGAAACTGATGGCACTCTAACTGATTTTGAGCTAATTCACAGAGCTGACGAGCATCTAGATCAGGAGGCACTTCGTATTCTTAAGCTTATGCCACCTTGGAGACCCGGAAAGCATAAAGATGTAGTAGTGCGTTCAAAGACCTATGTGCCTATGTATTTTAAACTAAACAAAAATGCTGGTGCTAGAAGAGGTCAGACAACCACTGCCTCTGCTCAAACTTATGGCAAGAAAAATGAAGCAATTATCAACTCAGAGGTTTACTCAATTGTGGATGTTATGCCTAAATATCCTAATGGAGAAAAAGAGCTTGCAGGATTTATTGCACATAACCTTAGATATCCAAAGGAAGCTCGTCAACAAGGCATAGAAGGAAGGGTATTATGTTCTTTCATTGTAGCTGCCGACGGTACTATCTCAAATATAGATATTGTCCAAGGACTTCATTCTGAGCTTGACAGCGAAGCTGTTAGAGTATTGAGCCTTATGTCAAAATGGACACCAGGAGAACGTAAGGGAGAGAAAGTAAATGTAAAATGTCTTCTTCCAATAGATTTTACTATTGATGAAGAACCAATACCAGTAATGTAAATTAATCGACCAGTATTATAGAATAAATAAAAGGCGAATTTCATAATGAAATTCGCCTTTTATATTGAATATTATTACTATGATATTATTCTTTTCTTTCGGGACGTGGAAGCAACACTTTGCGAGAAAGTTTGAACTTACCACTACGGGGATCAACATCCACCAATTTCACCTGAATTGTGTCACCTTCTTTAATACCAGCCTCTTCTACAGACTCAAGTCTTCTCCACTCTATTTCAGAGATATGAAGTAAGCCATCTTTTCCTGGAAGGAATTCACAGAAAACTCCATATGGCATAACCGAACGTACAACAGCATCATAAATCTCTCCAACTTCGGGAACGGCTACAATACCTTTGATTTTGTTTAAAGCTGCATCAATTGAAGCTTTATTAGAAGCAGATATTTCAACGCGACCTTTGTTGCCAACTTCTTCAATTGTAACAATTGCACCCGATTCCTCTTGAATACCTTGAATGATTTTTCCACCTGGTCCAATCACAGCACCAATGAAATCTTTAGGGATTTCAAGAACCTCGATACGTGGAGCATGTGGCTTCAAGTCAGCTCGTGGCTCAGAGATAGTTTCCATTATTTTACCCATGATATGCTCTCGTCCTTCTTTTGCTTGTGAAAGAGCTTGCTCAAGAATTTCGTATGATAAGCCATCTACCTTAATATCCATCTGAACAGCAGTGATGCCATCCTT
Organism: uncultured Proteiniphilum sp.; assembly: GCA_964345875.1. GTDB lineage: Bacteria > Bacteroidota > Bacteroidia > Bacteroidales > Dysgonomonadaceae > Petrimonas. The sequence goes on along the minus strand of CAYFTB010000013.1, from coordinate 2,152 downwards.
AGTTCCACAAACTTTAAAGTCCATGTCACCAAGATGATCCTCATCTCCTAAAATATCAGAAAGAACAGCAAAGTTTTTGCCCTTATTTTCAGAAATCAATCCCATGGCAATACCTGATACTGGCTTTTTCATCTTCACACCTGCGTCTAGCATCGCTAAAGTTCCAGCACATACTGTTGCCATTGATGAAGAACCATTTGATTCTAGAATATCTGAAACAACTCTCACAACATATGGATAGTCTGTTGGAAGCATTCTCTTAAGTGCACGATGTGCAAGATTTCCATGACCAATCTCTCTACGTCCTGTTCCACGATGTGGACGTGCTTCGCCAGTAGAGAATGGAGGGAAATTATAGTGAAGCAAGAATCTCTCGGTAGAGTGATTCAATACATCGTCAACAATTTTTTCGTCAAGCTTAGTACCCAATGTAACTGTAGTAATTGATTGAGTTTCACCGCGTGTGAATACTGCCGATCCGTGTGGTCCTGGCACATAATCAATCTCACTCCAAATAGGTCTGATTTCAGTAACCTTTCTACCATCTAGACGCTTACCCTCATCAAGAATGCTACGACGCATTGCCTCTTTTTCAACATCATGATAATATCTAGAAATAAGAGGTTTCTTTTCGTCAAGTTCTTCTTCTGGGATTGTTGCAAGATATTCATCTAGTATTGCAGTAAATGCACTTATTCTCTCATGCTTATTTGGATTTTCTGCTCCAGCAACCACAAGTGCTTTATCATAACATGCTTCCCAAACCTGTTTACGTAGGTCTTCATCATTTTTTTCGTGAGAATACTCGCGTTTTGTTGCAGTTCCCACTGCTTCCATCAATTCATTTTGAATCTGGCAATGCTTCTTAATCTCTTCATGAGCTACTTTGATAGCCTCTAGCAATTCTGCTTCCGAAACTTCATCAAGCTCACCCTCAACCATCATAATATTGTCGATAGTAGCACCAACAACAACATCCATATCGGCCTGTTCTAATTGCTTAAAGGTGGGATTGATAACAAACTCTCCATTAATGCGAGCTACTCGCACTTCAGAAAGAGGTCCATTGAATGGAATGTCAGAAACAGCAAGAGCCGCAGATGCTGCCAAACCTGCTAGTGCATCAGGCATATCCTCGCCATCAGCAGAAAAAAGGATAACGTTTACAAAAACGTCGGCATGATAATCATCTGGAAAAAGTGGACGAAGTGCACGGTCAATCAAACGACTAGTTAAGATCTCATAATCTGATGGTCTTCCTTCACGCTTCATAAAACTTCCTGGAAATCTTCCATTTGAGGCAAATTTTTCTCTGTATTCAACCTGTAGTGGCATAAAATCTACTCCGGGGGTAGCATCTTTGGCAGCAGTCACTGTGGCTAGGAGCATCGTATTTCCCATACGCAACTCGACAGCACCATCAGCTTGTTTTGCCAGTTTTCCCGTTTCGAGCGTAATCGTTCTTCCATCAGACAATTCGATTCGCTTGATAATTGGATTCGTCATAAATAATTTTTTATATTAATTTTGTCTCTTAAATCTTGCAAAGTTAACACAAAGTTTTCGTTTTGAAGTATATAAACTAGCTGAATTTAGACATTTATCATTCTAGAGCAATTAATTAAGATCGTATTTGTGATGGAAAGCTTAAAAAAAGAACAGGTCTTTTACTATGCCTAAGAGTGTGTTCATGCTAAATTCTCTTATTCTATGTAACATATGAGTATCCATGGAAGAATTTGTTTCCTTCAATTAACCATTTTGTTATGATATTTTCCTATTTCATACCTTCAAGTTACCAATGCTAATTTTCACTCTAAAGATATATAAACCTTTTCATAAAGAGTTTTAAATTTAAAATTATTTCTAAGCTCTTGTTTATACTCTCCGCACTCATGCCTTTTTGTCACTCTATCAAGCAGTAAAAATATGTCTAACAAACTTTTTGGCTTGATTTATTTTTAATCATTTACCTGAGTATCTGCATTTCAGCTCTACTAATCCAATGATTACAAGCATTATAGTTTTTTTCTTGCCACAAAAAGTGCTGTGAATGGTGCAAAAACAAGTTTTAATTGAGTAATAAATGCATCATATTGTCCTAATAAAAAATGGTTATTGCACTATTCACGAACGATTGTGCAAAAAAAAC
>CAYFTB010000012.1:0-28263 GCA_964345875.1 uncultured Proteiniphilum sp. | reverse complement strand
TTAAAGTGTCGTAAGAAAGAGTTTTGCTTTTAATAATAATTGCCTTAAATTTGCGTAATCAACCCCTGATAGTAATACTGAAATAATAATAAGCGGGAGAAAGATATTATACAGCACATGATTATGAATAAAAAAAATATACTGATTGCAATTGTAATGTTTATTGGCGGAATGTACTCTAAGTCATATTCTCAAGAATATATTAATCCCGTAGAGAATGTGCCTGTATCTTTTAGTGCTAACTTTGGAGAGCTTCGTGCCAATCACTTTCATTCGGGATTGGATTTTAAGACTCAACAAGTGATAAACAAACCTATTGTATCAGTGGCTGATGGATATGTATCCCGCATTAGTGTTTCGCCTGGTGGATATGGTTTAGCTTTGTATGTTACACATGAAGAAACTGGTCACACCACTGTGTATGGTCACTTAAATAGCTTTGTTGATAATATTTCACGGTACGTGAAAGAGCAACAATATGCGAAAGAGAGTTTCAGGGTAGAGTTGTATCCCGAAAAAGGGATGTTTGTTGTTAAGCAAGGCGAGCAAATAGCCTTGAGCGGAAATACTGGAGGTTCTGGTGGCCCTCATCTTCACTTTGAGGTAAGAGATACAAAGAGCCAAGATCCAATTGACCCACTTATTTTTTATGATAAATATGTGACTGATAGTCAGGTGGCTGATTTAAGAGGAATTGCCATTTATCCCATTGTAGGCAAAGGAATTGTGAATGGTGAAAACATTCCTATCAGATTGAATGTTTCAAAAAATAACCAGGGTGTACCTATGCCTCCTGCACAAACTATCACTGCATGGGGCAGAATTGGGGTAGGAGTTAAGGCTTATGATAAGATGAATGGGCAGCAAAATATATATGGTGTAAAGCATGTCAGGTTATACGTTGATGATAAGCGTGTTTTTAGTCAGACAATTGACCGCTTTTCGTTTGACAATACACGCATGCTAAACTCATTGACTGACTATGAAGATTGGCGCTTGAGAAACTCGTTTTATATGAAATCCTTTGTTGAACAAGGTAATTTGCTTCCTTTTTATGATACTGTAAATAAGGGTTATATAGATATAGTGGAAGAACGAAACTATATGCTACGTTACGAATTGGAAGATCATCATGGTAATGTTCTGAAATATCCCTTTGTTGTGACTGGCAAGAAACAAAGTGTAGATTACGATATGGGCAGAAACAGTTTTATGTCGCATAATTTTCATAATACATTTATCGATACAAATTTTTTACTTGATATTCCTCGGCAAAATCTTTATACCGATATTTATTATTCACATTCGAGGATTGAAGATGATAAATATTCTTCTGATATTTTTCAGGTAAATAATAAACCGGTTCCTTTGAATAATAGTGCTAAAATGTGGATTAGACTTTCAACGGATACTTTGAGTAATAAAAAACAATATGGCATTGTTGATCTCACTGGTCGCACTAGCTGGGTGGGAGGTGTATATAAAAATGGAGGAATGGAAATTAATATTAGCGAGCTAGGTCGCCGCTATGCTATTACGTATGATAATATGCCTCCAGTTATTACCCCCATAAATCCTGCAAACTGGAAGTCCAACCGAAAAATACAGGTCCGATTGAGTGATAACTTAAGTGGTATTGCTTATTTCAGAGGAACTATTAATGGAGAGTATGTTTTGTTTACTCATGATACCAAATCCCCTATTTATACTTATGATTTTGACGACACAAGGTTATCTAAGGGAGAAAAGTTGCTTTTTGTTTTCACTACCATAGATGGTGTGGGCAATGAGTCCAGATATGAATATGTGATAGAGTAGATATAAAAAAGATTGCTATTCAGAGCTAAACCTCGAATAGCAATCTTGCTATCTATTATTAGACATTTATTATGATAATCCTAATGTTTGTTGTGCTAGCTTGATTTCGTGTTGGCTACCTGTATGCTTGCCAGACACATCTGAAAGCTTGACACATTCGTGCCATTGTTCTTTGTTGGTCATCTTACATCTAAAAAGTTTCATAACTATATTCATTCCTGATATACCATTACCTACATCATTGGTTAGATTGGTGCCAATGCCAAATGTGGCTCCAATGCGATCACCACAATAGTTTTTAATTTCTATTGCCTTGTCCACATCCAAACTATCAGAGAAAACAATATATTTTAGCTTGGGGTTAATTCGTAACTCCTCATATCTTTTTATTGCTTTGTCCACAAAGGTGAAAGCATCGCCACTATCTTGTCGTAAGCTAGTGAAGAGTGCAGCGTGCTTTTTGCTAAAGTTAGAAAGAAACACATCCGTTGTGTAAGTGTCTGTCAGCACTGTTCCCAAGTCGCCGTCATAAACATTTATCCAATTCTCCATCGACATAAAGTTTGCCATCTTATATCCATAAATGGAACCATGAAACTGAACCCATTCATGCGGATGTGTGCCAGACACATTCAGGTTATGTTTGTAGGCAAGATATACATTGCTAGTGCCAAAAAACGAGTTGCCTGAATTATCTTTCATCAACTTAGTTATTCTGTCTTCCACATCAAAACTAAAACGGCGACGCATGCCAAATAGTGAGAAAACAATACTATTTTCCTTCATCTTATTTGCTTTCTCAATAGCTACTTCTTCCAGGTATTTTAGATCGGGAGACTTGCCAGTTTCGCGAAAATACAGCTCCGAAACAGTTGCCAGTATTGGAGTTTCCCATAATGTGATACGATATAAGAGGCCTTTGGCATTAATATTTAGTTTATTATTATCAAGTCTCACCTCCACTTCTGATGGATCAAATCTAAAACCTTTTAGAAAGTCGATATATATAGGCGGAAGATATGGCATTTTATTTTTCACAAACTCCTCTTCTCCTTTGGTAAGATATAGTTGTGACATATTGTTAAGTTCATCAATAAGCAGTTTGTCAAACCCCTCTGGAAAATCAAAATTACTTCTGTCCACAAACTCAAACTCGCCATACGCTCTAGGAAATAGCTTAGAGTAGGCGTAGCTTGTTGTAAACTTATATAAATCAGTGTCGAGTATGCTTTTAATTATTCCCATTCTTATTAGTCTTGTTATGATTTTGTTAGTAGAACACTTTGAGTGATGATAGGTTCATGATTGATAGTTATTGGTTAAATAGCTAGGGCTGATTTACGTAATACGCATAATCAGCCCTTGTGTAGTTATTTCAACAAATTTGTCAATGCTTCGATATTTGCTTGTGATGTAACCTTCTTTCCTTCTGGTGTGTACAATTGTTTGATTCTTTCGTCGTAAGCCTCATACACTTTATGCTTTACAATTTTCATTGTAGAGTTTATCATTCCATTTTGTTCTGTAAATTGTTCTTCAATAATAGCAAGTCCAGATGGTATCCATCTATGTGGAAACATGGATTCAAATTCTCCGCCTTTTAGGTATCTAGCTACTTCGCTTTCAATTAGTCTTGCAGCTTCTGCAGGGTCGTAAGTTTGTTTTTTTAATTCATTGATATTTGGCACAATTATAGCCGTGGTATAGGGTTTTTGATTGTTATACAATACAATTTGCTCAATATATTGAGACTTTGCAATTATAGACTCTTCAATACCTTCTGGTGAGAATTTCTCGCCATCATCACTAATAAGTAATGACTTGGTACGCCCTAATACGTATAAAAATCCATCTCGATCTATATATCCCATATCTTCGGTTCGCAACCAACCATCTACAATAGTTTTAGCTGTGGCCTCAGGATTTTTCCAATATCCCCTCATAACGTTACCACCTCTGATAATTATTTCACCTTTCTCTCCGGTAGGAACCTCATTCAAGCCTTCATCCACAATTTTAATATCCATGTTTGGAACAGGTTTGCCCGATGATCCTAGTTTGTGAGCATGTGGACTGTTTGCAGAGATGATGGGGGTAGCTTCAGATAATCCATAGCCTTGATACATAGGAATTCCAATTGCATAGAAAAAGCGTTGAAGTTCAATGTCAAGTAGTGCACCTCCACCGATGAAAAACTCCATATTGCTAGCAAATGATTGTCTAACTTTCGAGAATAGAACTTTGTCGTAGAAAGAATAAAGAGGCTTTAACCAGAACTTTGCACCACCTCCTTTATTGAAACCCTCTTTATTGAATTCGTATGCAACTTTAAGAGCCTTCTTGAATAATTTACTTACTTTAGGTCCTTGCTTTTCAATCCCTGACTCTATATTTTTACGGAAATTTGTGGCAAGTGCTGGTACGCTCATAATAAGATGTGGGTTTATTTCTTTTAAGCTTTTTGGTACATTACGTAGCACCTCCATCGCAGATTTACCCATCGACACAGAAGCAATTGATGCACCACATTTCATAAATGCATATATTCCAGCAGTGTGACCAAAGGAGTGATCCCATGGCAAAATAAGTAATTGGCGGAAGTAAGATGGGATTCCATTTAAGAGTGCCACAGCTTGCTCGGCATTGCATACATAGTTCCCATGTGAAAGCATAATGCCTTTAGGATTGGCAGTGGTTCCAGATGTGTATGAAATATTAGCAAGTGTGTCGGGTGTTAGTCCCTCTATTCTTTCTTCTAATGCTGCGGGGTTAATATTTAAAAGCCTCTTACCATTCTCCAACACTGTGTCAAACAGAATTTCATCTTCTTGAATATTATCTTCAGGATCAATTAGAATGTATTGCTTCACAGTTTCAAAAGCTTTTTTCATTGGTCTAATTTTAGCAATTTGCTGATCTGATGCTATGACCACCACGCTTTCTGAATGATTTATTCGAAATCCCAAATCGTGTTCAGTCTCAAGCTTTACAGACAAAGGCACACAAATAGCACCAGCATGAAGAACGCCAAGTTCGCCAATTATCCAATTGTTTTTACCTTCTGATATTAATGCCACTCTGTCATCTGGTTGTACTCCCAGAGCTATAAGTCCTGCAGCAAACTCTCTGGATTTAATTTGCACCTCTTTGTATGAAAGGGATGTGTAGTTGACATCCTTTCTGGATTCGAATAGAAATGGGCGATCTGCAAAGTTGTTAACCGCCTCGTTTAGGAATTGTACTAATGTTTTGCTCATATGATTTTGTTTTACGTATTGTTGTTCACATCATCCTTTGATATTAGATATAGAAAACTGTTTATATAATTACGGAATCAACGATTGTCGCCAATTTCATTTCGCAATCGTTCCATTTCCAATTTCAAACTGGAAATTATTTCCTGATATTTTTCATCATTATAGGCATTATAATCCTCATATGGATCTTCCTTTAGGTCGTGAAATTCCCATGCAGGTTCAATTGCTTTTTTTTCGGAGCCTGTCATATCTAGTGGATCGCCATACAGATACATTAATTTATACCTATCGGTTCTCACCCCCATATGTGCAGGTCTGATTTTGTGATGAGTCCAATAGCGGTAATACATGCTTTGTCTCCAATCGTTGGGAGTTTTTCCTTTAAGATTATCTCTAAAGCTACGACCTTGAGATAGCTCAGGGGCTTCCACTTGTGCATAATCAGCTAAAAGAGCGGCAAAGTCGGTGTTCAATATAATATCACTGTTTCGAGTGCCTGCCTTTATTTCATTAGGGTATCTTATAACAAAAGGCATTCGCAAAGATTCTTCATACATCATTCGTTTGTCAAAAAATCCATGCTCTCCTAGAAAGTAGCCTTGATCGGAAACATACACAATGATTGTGTTTTCTGCCAGATCTTCTTCATCGAGCATCTGCATCAGGCGGCCAATATTGTCGTCTATCGTTGCACTGCACCTTAGGTAGTCACGAATTAGCTTTTGATATGTGTGGCGGCGTGCTTCCTCTTTATTCATATTCCCTCTTGAGAATGGAAGTTCTGGATAGTGGCACCACCAGCTTTCCGGATCCTTAGATGCTGTTTCCCATCTCCAAGCCATGTTTTCGAGTTGCTGGCCGGAGAATACTCTGCCTGATGTTTCTTGATCAAACTCCATCATGTTGTGAGGTTCTGGAAAAATAACTCCATCGTATAAATGTCGGTTACGTTCGGGAAAGTCCCATGGTTCGTGTGTGGCTTTAAAATGACAAAACATCATAAAGGGCTTTGATACGTCTCTATTTTTAATCCAGTTGATTGTCTTGTCGGTTACTATATCTGTTGAAAATCCCTCCTCCATCACACCGCTCTTGCCTTTGTTGTCGTCAATCCAGTTATCTGCTGTTTTAAATGTTGGGTTTACATATTCTCCCTGATCATGAAACACTTCAAAATGATCAAAACCGGTGGGCTTTTTCTTAAGGTGCCATTTGCCAAAAAGAGCAGTTTGGTATCCTCCAGCTTGCATTTGTTTTGCAATGTTATCAGCTTCAGGGGCTAAGGCATCATTAAGGGTATAAACTCCGTTTTGGTGACTGTATGCTCCTGTTAATATTGATGCACGACTTGGTACTGAAATTGAATTTGTACAAAATACATTATCTAATACGCATCCTTCTTCCGCCAATTTCTTTATGTTGTCATTTTTTGCATATTCGCTCAATATGCCACCATACACACCCCACGATTGAGATGTGTGATCGTCCGAAAGTATAAAAAGGATATTGGGTCGTTCCGTTTTATTACTTTCGGAGCTTTGTAGGCTACAAGCTGTACTTGTAGCTGCAAGAAGTCCTAGATTGAATAGGGTGAAATTCTTCATAATTAATTATAATCTTTTGCATAACCAGGTAGTCGATTATTGGTTGGCTGTATTTCCGTAAGATTATCCCCCAAGTCATTTCTCATTTCATTTGCAATTATCATTAGTTTTTGTGCTATTTCGGCGTGTTGATCAATGATATTATATCTTTCACCTGGATCTCTTCTTAAATCATATAGTTCGGGTTCGAGTATTTCTTTCCTTAAAAGTTTTCCAGGCTGTCCATCATTCCCTGGCACATATTCTCCATATGTAACATAATTGTGAGGGAAAATAAGTTTATATTCTCCATCTGTAACTGCCTCTAAATCGTTTTTATTGAAATAATAAACAAAATGTTCTCTAGGTGTGGCTTTATAATCTCCCTTTATTAATGGAAGAATACTTACTCCGTCAATCTTATTATCAGATAGACTAGCACCAGTAATCTCTGCAAAAGTTGGTAAAAGATCTATGTTTGATGTTAGCTTGTTACACACTGTTCCGTTTTGTGTCACTCCTTTCCAAAGCATTATGCAAGGCACTCGATTGCCGCCGTCAAAGGTAGTGGCTTTGGCTTCTCGCAATCCACCTGTTGAACCAGCATGGTTGCCATAGTTTATCCATGGTCCGTTGTCGGAAGTTAGTATTACCAGTGTATTTTCCTCAAGATTTAATTCTTTCAGAGCATTTAGTATTTGTCCAACGCTCCAATCTAGCTCCATCATAACATCACCATAAAGTCCTATTTGGCTTTTACCTTCGAACTTATCCGACACTGCCAAAGGTACGTGAGGCATGGAGTGGGCAATATAAAGGAAGAATGGGTTCTCTTTGTTCCGTTTTATAAAATCAACTGATTTATTAGTGTAATCGGTTGTAAACTGTGATTGATCGGTGTTATATCCAACAATTTTGTTATTTTCAATTGTAGGCAGATCCGGGAAATTAAATACAGTTCCTTGTTGTGGATGAAACGGCCACATATCATTAGAGTGGGGTAGGCCGTAATATTCGTCAAATCCATTCTGAAGAGGAAGAAATTGATGTGAGTCTCCCAAGTGCCATTTGCCAAATATGCCCGTGAAATAATCCTTTTGTTTCAAAAGCTCAGCAATAGTCATCTCATTAGGGTGAATTCCATATTTTGAGTTGGGTGCTGGTGCGCCTGCAAATCCAATTCTATTAGGATAACATCCTGTGAGAAGTCCTGCACGTGAAGCTCCGCTAATGGGCTGTGCTGCCAAGAAGTGAGTAAATTGAACTCCCTCGGCCGCCATACGATCTATGTTGGGTGTTGTGTATCCATATGCTCCATTATATGAAAAATCACCATATCCTGCATCATCCATATTGATTAGAACAATGTTTGTATAATCTTTTGCAGATAATGGCACTGCTATGAGTCCAATAGCAGAAGTTAGTACTAAGTTTTTATTCATATTATAATGTGTTTTTATTTTATTTAATCTTCCCAGTCAAGTATGCGTTTGTCTCCTTCCAGTTTTTGAATTTCGCTTATTTCTTGTGTCACTTCTATTACTCCTTTATATTCATTGTTCTCGTTTCTCAGTGCAAAGTATTGTATTAATACTCGATTTCCATTTTTCATGCTAATCCAAAATGTAGCGACATCTTTTGTGCAATTTCTAAATGACTTAATTATCTTATCCACCATGTACACACTCTCTTTTGGGTGGCAGTTATGTACATCGCGTCCTATTATTGCATTAGTTCTGTGGAATATTCTGTGTTTAGGTGTTGAGAAGAAACGCACTTTGTCATGCTCATCAACAAAAGTGATATCTACTGGTAAATTATTAAACAATAAAATCAATTGATCAACAGTAAGCTGACCACTTTTTAAATTGACAAACTCTGAGCTAATATCTTTTTTAATATTATCTTCTTTTCTTAACTCTGGATTATAATAAGGAAATCCCGACTCAATACTCTCGTTCCAAAGCCCTTCAATTACCTCTGAGGGAATATTCTTCTCAATGAAAGGATATAATAATTTTTCTTCTCTAAATACTATTGCGTTAATATCGAAAAACAGATTACCGAAAAGTCGATTTATCCTTTCCATTTCAAGTTTTTCACTAGAAAGTAGTTCTATCAACTCGTTTAAATTTCTTCTTATATCGTCGTGTATCGACCACATCACAGCAACACATCTAAAATCTTTAATATAATTCTCTACGAGAGGGAAAAGGATATTCTCTTTTATGATATAATAATCAGTTACTTTCTTTAGGTTTTTAAACTGATTTGTTATTTCAGTTCTTTCTTCAGTTGAGAGATTTGTTTTGTTTAGTTTGAAAATGTAAGGCTTAGTTTTATTAAGACGATAAATTATCTCTTTGTTGTTTCTTATACAAATGTCAAAGAAAGTTTCTTTTTGGGGCTTTGAGTATGGGTAATTGTCCAGCGAATTACGTAGCACATTTAATATTCTGCTCACGCCAACCTTAATATCTGACATAGGATAGTTTTTCTCCACGATTTGGTGAACAAGCACTACAATATCATCGGGTATAACATTTGTAATTGTAGTTTCCTGCAACGTTGTCACAGTTTCATGTGCTTTACGTTTATATGTGACAGCGTAAAACAGATCTTGAAGATCTTTAAGTCTTTGTTCTTGATTTGGTTTATCATGTTCAGTCATAAAAACTTCTATTTTATATTTTTTGCAGGATTAGACTCACGTTGTTATCCTGCAAAAAATTGTAATAAGTATTTACTTAAATACATGACTCATAGATCTTCCCACCCACACTTGTGGACCTTTTAAATTGAATATTTCGGCAATTGTTGGAGCAACATCATATTGCATCATGCTTTCTTTAAATTCACCTCCCGCCTTAATTCCTTTACCTGCAATGACAAACGGAGTTTCCATTTCCATCATGGTTTTTCCGCCATGGCCTTTGTTTACTCCCCCGTGGTCTGAAGTAATAATGAAGATGGTATTCTCGTATATTCCTGCCTCTTTAGTTGCCTGAATAAAATCACCAATATATCCATCAAGTTCTTCCATTTTCTCATAATATTCAGGAGTGTCATGACCTGCTCCGTGACCAATATCATCGGGACTGTCAAAAATTATTCCTGTAAATGTAGGTTTCTTTTCTTTTATGTATTTTACTGCTAAATCTCTTAATCCAATATTACCATTGTCTGTCGGAGCCTTCGAATATTGACTCAGTGCAAGTGTATCTGCAATATATTTAATTCCTTCCCATTCAGACAGCATGCCAATCTCTGCATCAGGGACCGCATCTCTGATTAGTTGAAATATATTAGGAAATGTACCATTTTGGTTTAATACTCTTGATGGAAGCTCAGGTATTTGTGACCCCCATTCAGTATATCCATGAAGTTCTGGACCAGCTCCCATAAACATTGATGCCCAGTTTAAAGCACTAGCTGAAGGAAGAACAGTTCTTTTCTGTAATGTGTAAGAGCCTTCACTCTTCAATTTTCTCACATTTGGCATATTTTCTTTATCCACACCATATGAGCCCCAAGAATCAAAGCCAATGAAAATAACATGATCGGCTTTCCAGTTTTTATTTCCAGTTTTGGATGTTTTGTAAATACTGCATCCACACAAAAATGATAATGAAAGTACCACTATCAGAGATCTTAATATCTTATATTTATCCATATATAATAATATTTAAATGTTATTCAATATGTGACGGGCTTTTCTCACTTGCTCATCTGTTGGAATCTCTCCTTTCGTGTCAAGTTGAAATGTTGAGATAATATTTTCAAGTTCTTCCAGTTTCTTTGGATTTGATGAGTGTTCTTTTCGCAGTATATTTATTTTCTCATAATCTTGAATACCCTCTATGAATCTTTCAAAACGTATGCTACTTCTTCCGTCAGGATATACAATGTATGTGTCTCCGCCTGCCCAAGTCCTAAATCTTGAGTCTTGAAGAGGGTTTGAAGTCCAACTGTTGAATGCCCACCTTAGGTAGCCATCATAATTTCCTGAAATGGCGTGCCAACCAATCCATGAGGCCTCGGCTGGAGCTGAGAATGTAAATGTGTTAGGGAATGCCTCTGCACAACATGTGTAAACGGTGCTTATTTTATTCTCTTTAGTTCTACGTTCTTTCACTTGTTGTGGGAATACTTGACCGAATGCGATACAATAGTCATATATGTCAGATTCTATTTCAGAGTGATAATTGCCAGCAAGAGCTATCTTAAAGTCAGGATCAGCCTTTTTTATTGTTTTGATAGTATTTCTCATATCATTCATAGATCTTTCGTCCATAGAAATTGTGGTTTTATCAAACCATCCATTTGACTTCAAATGTTTTGAAAAATCTTTTAAGAATGGTATCCAATAATCTTCAAATTCCTTTGAGTCTGTTTGAGCTTCTATGAATTTTATACTATTGCTAGCTACGTCATAATAGTCAAAGCTCATAGCCCAAGGGATCATTGTGAAGCAACTTATTTGTTCAGTAATTCCCACTTCATTCATCATGAAGTTTACCCATTTATCAAAAGCATCGTATTTATACTCCCAGCTGCCATCAATATTTTTTATTTTTGAAACCATGCTATCAAATGGGTCTTGAGTTTGACCTGCCCAAGGTTTGTGCATGATGGTGGTGGTAATAATCTTTTGTCCAGCATTTGCCAGCATTTGCATTATTGGTTTCATCAACTCAAAGTGCTCACTACTCCATAGTGGAACATCGTGATATCTTGCTACGGCATATGGATTCTGCCAAAAGTCTAAATGGAAAGACCAGTCAGAAGGTGAAGCCAATTGCTTATCTTTTACATTGATCTCCAGTTTTAGATTAGAAGTTTTTCCATTGACTTTAGCTGTTAAAATGCCATTATATTTTCCTGCTTTTGCATCTTTTGGAACATTAATATTTATCCATACTGGCTTTGTGGTGTAGGCAGGTATTTCCAAACTTAAGTTTTGGTTGTTCAATACATCCGCCACGAGAGTTGAGTCGTATATTGAGTGATCAGGTCTGTGTCCACACCCTCCCTTGCCATCTTTGTTTAGTTCATCCGTAAGAACATAGCTGACAGGCAGAACTTTTATTTCTGATGACATGATTGTGTTTCTGCCACTTTTAAGATCAGAAACAGTAAAATCAACTCCGCTCAATTCCACTTTAGTATAAAATAAAGCCTGCGCATTAACTCTCTCTCCTTTCCATGCAACTAAGCTGATATTTGTGTTGTTTCCATCTTTGTTGTTCATTCCTATTTTGTTTGGAACTGAAAGTTTTGGATATCGTATATCCGTATTGCCCCAGATGAACTGGAAGTCATTTTTAAGACTATTTTCCCACACCTCTTTGCTATCAAAAGGTTTTGTGTCTTTTAACTCCGTGTAGCTTTGGGCATTTAATAGGAACGGTAAAAAAATCGCAATAAGAATACGTTTTTGTTTCTTCATTGTTTTGATATATAGATAAATAATTAGAGTTTATAAGAAATCAATTTCTGATATTGCAGCAGATCTGCCATTTCCAGAAATTTCAGTTGCTATTATTTTAATGAATCGTGTTTTAATCTTGTTCTTGAATCTATGGGTACGTGGTGACGGGTCATTAATTAGATTTCCAAACTCAAATTGATCAATCTCCTCCCATGTGTTTCCATCTTTGCTGATTTCTACGGATCCTTTAGAAATCATCCCTTCATTATTTTTTGTTTGTGGTGTGTAAATCCAACCGCTTATTTCTCTTTCTTTCCCAAGATCCATGGCAATATAGTGGATTCCATTGCTCAAAAATGTTTGCCATGATGTTTCAAGATTTGAGTCAATAGAATATTGAGCTTTTCCACTCTGTTTTTCGCTGCTGACGTCAATTATTGTTATGTCTTTTTTTGTGATACCTATTTCTTGTACAGAAGTGGTGCCTTTTTGATTGCTGAAAAATGATGCTGCCTTTAGAGTTTTATTTTCAATAAATATTGGAGTTTCATATCTTTTTGATTCCTTAGTTGGTTCGGTGCCATCTATAGTGTAGTATATTTCAAAGTTATCATTTAAGTTTCTGATTACATCTTCCCCATGAGGTTTCCAGTTAAAATCTGATTTTGTTGGTTCAATTGTTACAAGTCCTTCATTATCTCTATTAAATGAAAGATGAGGTGGTTGGGGTTCGTAGTAATGTGCTGTCACATTGCTTATTGCTGGATCTAATCTTGATTCTAGCACTCGTATTCGGATTTTGGTGGTTGTCACTTCAGGAAATCTTAAAATTCTCTTGTAACCAATATTGGTTGCATTTGCAATCTCCTCCCATTTGTTATTTATCCAAGCATCAACAGCATGTTTTTCAACACGTTCACTATGTGTGCCGATTGCTTCCTGAATCATTATTCTATTAATCTTTGAAGGCTTTTTTAATGTGAGTTCTAATTCCTTATTTTTGCCTTCTAGCAATTGATAATTATTTTTGATGAGACCAAAAAGACCTTTAGAACCCTTAAATTCTTCCAGAAGGTTAGTGCTGTATGTTTCTCTGATTCTTTTACCCACTTCAACAAGAGTCTCTACATCTTGTTGAGAGAATTTTCCTTCACGGTTGGGTGGAATGTTTAGTAAAAATGTAGTGTTACCACCTACCGATCTTTCATAAATGTCGAAAACATCATCAGCACTTCTGACTTTTTGATACGTGTCATCACGATAAAACCATCCTTCGCGTATAGATGTGTCAACTTCTGCTTGTTGGTAATGCAAATATTTGGCGTTAAACAATTTTTCTCTTGATCCAACATCTTCATGAGTGATATCGTAAAAGTTAGAAGTGGTTGCAGGATTATCATTATATGGCACAATGTTCCATTCTGTTTCTCTTGTTGCTCCACTTTCGTTTCCACACCATCTCACGTCCTCTTTGCCAAAGATTACAGCTTTTGGTGACAAGGTTCTTATTAGTTGTCTCCATGCATCATAGTTATATGTCTGGCCTCCCTTTGTTTTGGGGTGAGCACCATCAAACCATACTTCATGTATTTCGCCATATTCTGTTAATAATTCAAATAGTTGATTCAGGAAATATTCATTATAATCATCTACCTCAAACTCAAACTTGGTTTTGTTCTCAAATGGTCGTCCTGGCACTTCTCGTGGGATGAATCGCTTTTCAGGTTTGCTCAAATTACCATATAGTCCTTCAGGTGATTCAATTTGAAATAAATCAGCTGGAGATAAGTATATACCTAGTTTAAGACCGTATTTCTTGCAAGAGTTGGAGAGTGCTCTTAAGATATCTCCATTCCCATTTTCAAAATTAGATGACATAACCCCGTGCATAGTATATCTGCTTTGCCAAAGAACAAATCCATCATGATGCTTTACAGTTAGTATCACCATTTTCATTCCTGCCGCTTTTATTGTCTCGCACCATTGGTCCGTGTCTAGTTTTTCCAAATCAAATACCTTAGGGTCTTCCATTCCATTGCCCCATTCTTTTCCCGTAAATGTATTAGGACCAAAATGGATAAAAGCTATAAATTCATTTTGTAAAGCTTCAAACTGATTGTTTGTAGGAATAACGTTTGCGGCCTTAATTATAATTTGATCTTTAGTATCGTTTTCATTAACCTTGATAGTGTTGTTAGGAGTAATGCCCTTTTGAGCGTATAAGGGCGAAAAAATGGATGCACTAGTAAGGAAAAATATAAATAATATGATCTTAGTATGTTTCATTTTGTGTCTTCTGTTGTGAATACTGTTTTTAGTTACAATAAGTGTATATTAAATGTCAAAAGTGCGCATTATTTATCAGTCATGCAAAAATAATAAAATATATTTGATTTAATTGAGTCATTTAGCAATCACTAACAGACAATAGCATTAATGATTATTTTACTTTTATTGTTTTTAGTATAGATAATAATAAGTGATATAAATGCCTTTTGTTTCAACATTAATTAAATGAAGTTGCTTGTTTGTGTTATAATTTAGAATTAATTGCTACTTTTGACTTTTAGAAAAAGCTTAGCATTATTTTTTGTGTACGTTAACATCAATGATGTGTATCTGTATTTGCATTATAAGATGAGAGTTTTTATTAGACTAAGATCATATTAAAACAATTTATATAAAACAAATCTATAAATCAAAGTAGTAATGAATCTTCTAAAAAATCAGGCTGAAAAACCTACAAAATTTCGCTGGACAATTGTAGCACTTTTGTTTGTAGCTACAACTGTTAATTATCTTGATCGACAAGTATTGTCACTAACTTGGGATGAATTTATTAAACCTGAGTTCCATTGGAATGAATCACATTATGGCACTATTACATCTTTTTTCTCAATCTTTTATGCAATCTCGATGTTGTTTGCAGGTAGATTTGTAGAGTGGATGGGTACTAAAAAAGGTTTCCTTTGGGCAATTGGAGTTTGGAGTGTTGGAGCATGTCTTCATGCCTTGGGTGGTGTGGTTACCGAAGCAATAGTTGGGCTTAATAGTGCAGCAGAATTAGTTGCATCCACTGGTGATATGGCTATTTTAATCTCCACAGTAAGTATGTGGGCATTCCTTGTGGCTCGTGGAGTACTTGCCCTAGGTGAAGCTGGTAATTTCCCAGCTGCGATTAAAGCAACTGCTGAGTATTTCCCAAAGAAAGATAGAGCTTATGCAACGTCAATATTTAATGCAGGTGCTTCAATTGGTGCTCTTTTTGCACCTTTAACTATTCCGCCATTAGCAAAACATTTTGGTTGGGAAGCTGCATTTATTATTATTGGTGTTCTTGGTTTCATTTGGATGGGTTTTTGGGTGTTTCTATATGATAAACCTAATGAAAGCAAGCGAGTGAATAAGTTGGAATATGAATATATAAATCAGGACAGACATGAATTGTCAGAAGAAGACAATAAAAAGAATGAACAAAAGATGTCACTAAAACAATGTTTGTCATATAAACAGACATGGGCATTTGCAATTGGCAAGTTTATGACTGACGGAGTTTGGTGGTTCTTCTTGTTCTGGACTCCATCTTATCTTAGCACTCAGTTTGGAATCAAAACCTCAGAAGGATTAGGGATGTCTTTGATTTTTACTCTATATGCCATTGTTACAGTTTTATCAATATATGGAGGTAAGTTGCCAACAATCTTTATAAATAGAAGTGGCCAAAACCCATATGCTGCACGTATGAAGGCTATGTTAATATTTGCATTTTTTCCTCTGGTAGTTCTCTTGGCACAACCGTTAGGCATGTATTTTGAGCCACAGCTTGGACGACTTGCTGCTTGGATACCCGTATTGCTTATATCTATAGGATGTGCGGCGCATCAGGCCTGGAGTGCCAACTTATTTACAACTGTTGGAGACATGTTTCCTGCGGGTGCTATTGCCACAGTCACTGGTATTGGTGGAATGGCTGGTGGAGTAGGCTCTATGTTATTGCAAAAGGGTGCTGGAAATCTTTTTGTTTTTGCTGGAGACACAAATTTGTCGTTTATGGGATTCGAGGGTAAACCCGCGGGTTACTTTATTGTGTTTATGTTTTGTTCCGTAGCTTATTTAATTGGCTGGTCGCTGATGAAGACTTTGGTTCCAAAGTATAAGTTGATTACTATTGATTAATTTAAACAATAAGTTTTCAATGAAGGGGATGTTTCAAAAGAGGCATCCCTTTCTGTTTTCAAGTATATTATAGGATAAGATACTGCAAGTTACATTTCTATCTTGATATGTCCATCAGTAATAAATTCAACCAATTTTAGTTCACTCATAACTCATAAGACAATTAATCATTTATAATACCTTCCAAAAATACATCTTGAACCAATAAAAGCAAATACTCATCTTTCAAAAAATCATTTAGGAGAAATAAACTTAAGCCTCGATGGCTAAAATGCAGACTATATTTCTATTGTATTGGTCTTATACAATAAGATTCCACATGTAGATTCTTATCGTTCTTGATATATACAATAGAATTCTATATGTAGATTTGCTTTGTTCTTGCCCTATACAATAGAAAACTACATGTGGATTTCTATCGTTCGTGTCCTATACAATAGAAATATACATACATATTATAAGGTCTTGGATACACGATGTGGATAGAAGATATGTAGTGAATTCATCCTTAATGTTGGTAATATAATTTAATAATACGTGATAATATGGTTGAGAATAAATTAATGAATCATGATTAGTAGTATCATGATCAAACTTTTAAAGAATCAGAAATTAAAATCCAATTTGAACAATATGTTATAGTAGTAATGGGATTGATTTTACTTTTTCAATTCTTTTACCTTTTTTAGATGAGAAATAAAAAGGTATGCACTAACTTTGAACACTTATAAACGAATATTCAAAATATATCAATCATATTAATGGAAAAAAATACACGACAGAATAAAACTACTACAAAAATTGTTGAAAAACCTATGATTGTGCCTGAGTATGGCAAACTACCTCCCCAAGTTCAGGAACTAGAAGAGGCTGTATTAGGGGCCCTCATGCTCGAAAAGGATGCCTATTCTATTGTGGGGGAGATATTAAAGGCAGAGAGCTTTTATAATCCAATGCACAATTTGATTTTTGACGCTATTCAAGGGTTGGCAGTTCAACAGAAACCAGTGGATGTTCTCACAGTGGTAGAGGAACTTAAACGTCGTGGAGATATCGAGCAGGCTGGTGGGGCAGTATATATTGCGGAATTGTCGGGTAAAGTGGCTTCAGCGGCTCATATTGAATACCATTCTAGAATTATAGCTCAAAAATATCTGGCAAGAGAGTTAATTAAATTCTCATCAAATGTTACTCAAAAGGCATTTGATGAAACTGTAGATATTGACGATCTCATGCAAGAAACTGAGGGACGTTTGTTCGAAATGTCACAGCAGAATGTCAAAAAGGATGTTATTCAAATAAATCCTGTAATTAAAGAGGCGATGGAAAATATCCAGATTGCTGCCAATCAAGAGGACGGAATGAGTGGTCTTGCCACTGGATTTAAGGAATTGGATAACTTGACACATGGATGGCAAAAATCTGACTTAGTTATTATTGCTGCGAGACCAGCCATGGGTAAGACAGCATTTGTGCTGTCGATGACTAAGAATATGGCAATTAACTATGAATATCCCGTAGCGGTATTCTCATTAGAGATGGCAAACGTACAGCTCGTGAATCGTCTTATAGTAAATGTGTGTCAAATTAAGGGTGAGAGTATTAAAAGTGGAAAGCTTCAGACAGATGAATGGGAACGATTGGATGTGAAGATTAAAGAACTTTATGATGCACCTATTTTTGTTGATGACACTCCTAGTTTGTCAGTATTTGAATTACGTACTAAGGCTAGACGATTAGTAAGAGAACATGGTGTAAAAATTATTATAATTGACTACCTTCAGCTTATGAATGCGAGTGGTATGAGCTTTGGCAGTAGGGAACAAGAGGTTAGTATGATTTCTCGTTCGCTAAAAGGGTTGGCAAAAGAGCTTAATATTCCAATTATTGCTTTGTCTCAGTTAAACCGTGGTGTAGAAAATCGTCAGGGTGAGGGTAAGCGTCCACAGCTTGCTGACCTGCGTGAATCAGGAGCAATTGAGCAGGATGCTGATATTGTTTGCTTTATTCACAGACCAGAATATTATAGAATTACTGAAGACGATATGGGTAATTCTTTAATAGGTGTAGCCGAAATTATAATTGCAAAGCATCGTAACGGACCTACTGGTATTGCCAATATGCGATTTGATAATGAATACGCAAGGTTTGAAAATCTAGATGCAAATAAGGTCTCGCAGACATATGTTGAGATGCCTTCACGTATGGGCAATAGATCTGTAGATTCCTCAACTGTTAATTCAGGTGATTTCATATCCAACAACAATCAGAACCCTCCATTCTAATAAAAAATATAACAATCATATGAAACGTTTTAGAAAAATAATATACACCTTTTTGGCTCTATCTTTAATGATACTTGTTTCTTGTAGCAGCGTTAGCTCAGATGCTAAAAAAGCAGCGAAGCTTACAAACAAGTCAATTGAAAAAACAAATCAGCTCAAACTTAAAGATGCTGAGAAGTTATATATCAAATCACAAAACATAAAGAACAAATATGAGTCTCATAAGAAGAGAGATAAATTTTATAAAATATATACGGAACAAAGAGATAAGCATATTATAAAGCCATTAAACAAAGGTGAGTAATATAGCTGTTATGCTTTAATTAACAAAATGCAAAGTTTGAAACTAAATATAATTTTGTACTTTTGCCATTTCCTTTAATTCAATTATTTATAACCAATTAATAGATGTTTAAGTCTCACACACTGAGAAAAATCGTTTCTCTATTTATCTTGGCATTATGCTTTACAAGTATGATGGCAGGGCAAAACGCCAATTACAACAAAGTAACAAAAAGCGGTAATACCTATTATATTTATAAGGTAAAAACTGGAGAGGGATTGTATGCCATTTCCAGATTGTTTGATGTGCCTGTTCAGGATTTGATTAAGAGCAATCCCGGTTCAGAAAATGGATTGCAAAATGGTCAAGAACTGCTAGTTCCGGTGTTAAATGAAATAAGAAAAGAGACTGAGACTAAGCAAAATGTGGCAATTGCTAAATCAAATCAATCTGGGGTGTTTCAGCACACTGTATCTCGTGGCGAAACGCTTTATAGCATTGCATTTATGTATAACACTACCGTAAATGAAATAAAAAAACTAAATCAAGGTATTACAGATAATATTAGTGATGGGCAAATAATTATAATTCCACAACAAAAGAAAGTTACTACTTCAGAAGAGAATTATATATATCACACTATACAACCAAAAGAGACTCTATATTCAGTTTCTAAAAAATATTCTGTTAAACCTGAACAGTTGATTGAATCAAATTCAGGCCTTTCTGTTGAGACGTTTCAAATTGGTAAAACTGTTAGAATACCTACATATACTATTTATTCTGGAACACAAGAGCCCGAAGTGCAAATGAATAATGAGGTTCATAAAGTGAAAAAAGGCGAGACATTGTTTTCAATTTCTCAAAAATATGGACTAAAAGTAGCAGATATTCAGAAGGCAAATCCATCATTAGCAGATGGATTAAAAACTAATATGGAGTTGATGATTCCATTATCTGGCAGTGTCGATCAAAATGAACTATCAAGCGAAATAGATGCAGATAGATTGTTGAGCCAGATTTCTCCCAAAATGCCAGCTAATGTAATTAGAGTGGGACTTTTATTGCCTTTCTTGGATACTTCAGACAATCAGCATCTTCGATTGCAAGAATATTATGAGGGATTTTTGATGTCTGTTGAGAAGATGAAGAGATCAGGAGTAAATATCGAGGTTTACGTTTTCGATATTAGTTCTAAAGCAAAACTAGAGAGTCTGCTTGGAACAATGGAAATGCAGTCTCTACATTTGATTATTGGAGGTATGACTGACGAGCAAATAGATATTATTTCTAACTTCTCAGAAAAGCATAATGTTAAATATGTAATTCCATTTTCGTCTAAGAATAATGATGTACTAAGCAATGATAAAATATTCCAAGTAAATTCACCTCACCTATACTTGTTCTCTAAAGCCTCTAAGGTATTTACTGACGAGTTTAAGGATAAAAATGTGATATTAGTGAATGTGCCGGAAAAAAAAGATAAGTCTGATTTTATTGCAATTCTAAAGTCTGATTTAAAGAATAAAAATATTAAACACAGTAGTGTTAATCTAACTTCTGAGCTCTATAAGACTTTGCTTCCACTTCTTAGTAAGGATGTCGAAAATATAATAGTGCCTACTACAGGCGATTCAGGAACTTTAAAGGAAATAATGCATGCTTTGAGTGAAGTGTTTCACGAAAATGAAGGTGTTATCACAACAAGGTTATTTGGTTATCCAGAATGGCAAACGTATGATTCTGATATGAAATCTTTAATGCATAATTTTGGCACTTACTTTTACACCTCTTTCTTTGTAGATGATCATAATTCAGAAACACAACAATTCGTTCAGGATTTCAGAAAATGGTATGGACGCGACATGATTGAGACATATCCTAAATATGGATTGTTTGGATATGATACTGGTTTGTTCTTTATTAATGCTATAGATAAGTTTGGAGTTAATTTTGAAAAGAATATGGAGCAAATTCAATTCAATTCAGCATTGCAATTTGCTTTCAACTTTGAACGAGTGAATAATTGGGGTGGATTTATCAATTCAGGAATGTTTTTGATTAACTACAATACTGACAATAAAACTTACAAAATAAACAAGAGTAGATAATGAAAAAGATACAATCTATCACGTTATTGTTACTATTTTCTATTGTCAATATCTATGCACAAAAAAATGATTTTGAAAGAGAACTACATATTGGAGTAGGGGGAGGAATACTTTCCTCCTCCATTGATTTTATGCCAGGCAGGACACAGAAATTCAATATGGGTATTCATGGCGGTGTATCTGCAAAATATATATCTGAAAAGCATCTTGGACTTATTTTGGAGTTAAACTATGCTCAAAAAGGATGGGCATCTGAGTTTGAGCCTGAATCTGATTTCCAATATAGCAAAACATTGCACTACATAGAGTTGCCTTTTATGACTCATGTGTATTTTGGAAATAAAGCTCGGTTTGTGTTTAATGCAGGTCCTCAAATAGGTTTTTTGTTAGGAGACACTTATAGTGCTAACGAATCTTTTAAAACTTATCTAGACGGTATAGTTGCCAGTTCACCAAATGACCCTAGTATAGCCCAATATACTTCAGAATTAAGAAGATTTGATTATGGAATTACTGGTGGCTTGGGTATGGAGATAAGAAGTGGAATAGGAAACTTTCAACTAGAAGGACGATACTACTTTGGTCTTGGCGATATATATGAAAATAGAAAATCTAAACAGAATATTTTTAACCGTTCTGCAAATCGTAATATCATAGCCAAACTGACCTACTACTTTCCGATGAAATAGGAATATTATTAGCTCATTTAAATTATCTATATTCTTTTTTGAACAAAATCACATGGAGATATGTTCATATGTTTGATTTAAGAATATGAATACAATTAAATTTGAAATAGACATTAAGAGCTTCGATAAGTCGCAATTTGAGGAAGCGGCATATATTTTGAAAGCATTAGCTAATGAGATTAGACTTAGCGTTATTGCTTTGCTATCTGAAAAAGAGGAAAGAACGGTTTCGGAACTTATGGAAATCATTAAGTGCGAACAGTCATTACTATCTTATCATCTCACAGACATGCGAGCTAAAGGTATATTGAGTATGAGAAAAAATGGCAAAAATTGCTACTACTCAATTAAGAATAATAGAGTGATTGAAATGCTATCCTGCGTGGTGGGATGCAGAAAAGAAGTTGCACAGTGATGCACTCATTGTGGTGTATTAGCTTCTTTGCAAAAGATTATAAATCAAACTACCACATTCAATCCAACAAACTAATTAAATAAAATAATAAAAATAATATGGCAAATACAATTAATTTAACAAGAGATGAGTTCTTGGCTAAAGTAGCCAACTACGAAGAGAATCCACAAGAGTGGACGTATTTAGGAGACAAACCATGTCTGATTGATTTTTATGCGGATTGGTGCGGACCTTGTAAAATGGTCGCTCCAATATTGGAAGAATTGGCGGGTGAATATGCGGATGATCTGTATATATATAAAGTGGATACAGAAGCAGAGCAACAACTTGCCGCTGAATTTGGTATTAGAAGTATTCCATCACTTTTGTTTGTGCCGATGCAGGGACAACCTCAAATGGCTCAAGGTGCACTTCCTAAAGATGCTTTGAAGGATGCAATTAGTGAAGTACTTCTAAAAAACTAACTTAAAACAATTAATAAAATGTTTGTTGAAAGCAAAAGCAAATATGGTTTTGACGAAACTGTAGAGAAGCTAAGTGAAGCAATCACCGAGGGAGGCTGGCGTGTATTGCATACTCACAACCTACAGGAAACCATGATCAAAAATGGATATAACGATGTATTGCAAACAAAGGTTATAGAACTTTGTAATCCAAAGCTTGCACATCAGTTACTGTCGAAAGAAGATTTAAGAATTTATTCTAATATGATGCCTTGTCGTATGTCAGTTTATGAACAAACTGATGGTACTTATATTTCTCGCATGAACATTAAGATGTTAGCTTCACAAATAGGTGGAAAGGTAGAAGAAATAATGTCAGTTGCATTTACGCAAGCAGAAGATTTTGTAAGTAAGTTAAGCAAATAACAAGATACTTTTTTTAGGATTTTGGAAATTTCAAACTTGTATAGTGTGAAATGAATAAGCGGACAGTTTCAATAGAAATTGTCCGTTTTGCTTACACATTTAGCCATCTGGTAAATACATTAAAAACATTGTCTTTATCCTTTGCCTTGGGTAGAGGTTTGGGCGCAAACACCTTCAATCCTTTTGGTAAAATACTTACATTAATCTCCTTTCCCGAGTTAAGGGGTTCGCCATCGACGTGCATAACACCTGATTTCTCTCTCACAATTGTCAGTTTGCTAGTTAGCAATGAAATCATCTTACTGTTCTTATCTATATTTTTAGTGAATAACTGAAAAGTAGTTTGAGGAATTTCATTAGGATTAAGAGGTTTAAGTATCGATACATTCATTTTGCCATCTTCCATGTCTGCATCAGGAGCTATATAAGCTTCATTTCCATATTGTGAGGCATTTGCACAAGTGACAAGAAAAGCTTTTTCATGTATTTCGCCTTCATCATGAATAATCTTATATTCTTCGGACTTAAATTCAATAACTCCCTCCACAATGTTCTTAACATAACTCAACGGACCTCTTTTCTTTTCATCTGCAAACTTGTCACTGATAAATGCATCAAAACCAACGCCGCAAGTGCAGAAGAATATGTTTCCGTTTGCTTCTCCGTAATCAATTGTTCGGATGTTTCCATCTATTATTATTTTGATTGCTTTACTAGAATCTAATGGAATATTTAAATCTCTGGCAAGTCCATTGCCAGATCCAAAAGGTATGATACCAAATATGCAGTTGGTATTTATTAGCTCTTTGGCAACTTCATTCACTGTTCCATCGCCGCCCGCTGTTATCACATACTCGTAGCCATCTTTTACCGCTTCGCGGGCAATCTCAGTGGCATGACCAGCATAACCTGTGATGCGAATAACTACATCATATTTCTTTTGATCAAATGATGAAGCAAATTCTTCTGGTAAAAATCTCTTTGATTCTGTGCCAGAAATTGGGTTTATAATCAAACAAATTTTAGTTTTTGCCATATAGATACATAATTGTTTAATACACAAAAATAAGATAAATAAGCTCTTTAGCAACACATTCTCAAATATTAATTTGTCTTGTTGGGCTTTGTTAGCTACTTTTGCAGCTGTCTAAAAATATATAATATGAATAAACCAGATGCTTTGATTTTTGATATGGATGGCACTCTTTGGGATAATGTCAACTCATATGAAAAAGCATGGAACAGAGCTTTGATAAAAAACGGATTTGAAATACGAGTAACGCGTGATGAATTATTAGGACTAATGGGTAAAGAACCGCGTTTTTTAGTGCAGACTCTTCTTCCCGAAGTTAAAGATGATAGGTATGACACATTCTTTGATGAGGTAATTTCACAATATCATAAATTGGTGCCAGAAATGACGCCTCATGTATATGATGGAGTGCTAGAAGGACTTGAGAAATTATCTGAAAAATATAAACTAATGTTGCTGAGTAATTGTGAAGAGAATGGACTAGTAAAGTTTATGAATTATACACAAACCTCGCATCTGTTTCAAGACTATATGGAACATGGTCAAAACCTGAAGCCTAAGTCTTTTAATCTGAAACTATTGATGGATAGGAACAACATTGTCAATCCTGTTTATATTGGTGATACAGATTCTGATAGCATAGAGTCATACAAAGCCGATGTGCCATTTGTGTTTCTAACACATGGTTTTGGCAATACTGATAATTATCATCTCAAGTTTGACACTTTCGACAAGTTAGCGGAATATTATTTAAGTCTGTAAAAAACACTATATCCCTATGCAAAGCGGTTTTATCCTTATTGTTATTGCTATATATTTTGTGCTGATGATGCTTATATCGTATTTCACCAGCCGAAAATCTTCTGATAACAATGCTTTTTTCAGAGCCAACAAATCTTCAAAGTGGTATGTTGTAGCATTTGCAATGATTGGAACATCCATATCAGGAGTAACATTTGTGTCAGTTCCTGGCATGGTTCGTGGGTTAGATATGACATATATGCAGATGGTATTGGGATTCTTTTTTGGATATCTTGTCATCGCATATGTATTACTCCCACTTTATTACAAGCTCAACCTAACCACCATTTATGGATATTTGCAGCAGAGATATGGAATGAAATCCTACAAGACGGGTGCATGGTTTTTCCTAATTTCAAAAATAGTGGGTGCAGCAGCCAGATTATATCTTGTGTCTTTTATTCTTCAAACATTGGTGTTTGATGCTTGGAATATTCCTTTTGCAGTTACAGTCATTGCAATAATATTTATAATATGGCTTTATAGCCACAAGAGTGGTATTAAAACAATTATCTGGACAGATTGGATACAAACATTACTTTTTCTCACGGCGCTTGTTCTTATTATATGGCAAGTGGTAACAAGGCTTGATTTGGGATTTACCGAAACAATTAAGACAATTGTCAACAGTCCACATTCCCGAATATTTGTATTTGATGACTGGTCAAGCACTCAAAACTTTTTTAAGCAATTCTTTAGCGGAATGTTTATTACAATAGTAATGACTGGTCTTGATCAAGACCAAATGCAAAAAAACCTGACCATACACAGCCTAAAAGATGCTCAAAAGAATGTTATATCATATGGATTTGCTTTTGCTCCTATCAATCTTTTGTTTCTAGCTTTGGGTGTGCTTTTGATATATTTTGCAGAGCAATCAGGCATTTCACTACCCGCAGTGTCAGATAATATATTGCCTTACATTGCAAGCAATCATCTAGGTAGCATCACGCTTGGAATATTCACTGTAGGTATTGTAGCTGCAGCATTTTCAAGTGCAGACTCGGCACTCACAGCACTCACCACTTCATATTGTGTTGATATTATGGATATGAAACCTGATGCAACTCCCGAAGTTGAAAAGAAAAATATTAAAACTCGTCGCATTGTGCATATCGTAATTAGTGCGATATTTGTACTGATAATTTTATTAATCAAAACAATAGGCTCCGACAGTATTATCACCGCAATCTACAAGCTTGCATCATATACTTATGGTCCGTTGTTGGGCTTATTCTTCGCCGGATTATATACAAAGTTGAAGCCAATTGACAAATATGTGCCTTATGTTGCGATTGCTGCTCCAATCATTTGTTTTATTATTGAAACACTAATCTTAAAGATTTGGGGATACCAAGTGGGATATGAATTATTATTGCTCAATGGTGCTGTAACGGCATTTGGACTATGGGTATTGAGCAATGCGAGAAAGCCAAAAGCGATGATTTAATAAATTAATTTTGAAAAATAATATGAATATAAAAACAGCAGACTTTGTAATAAGTAACACCGATTATAAATTGTGTCCGCAAGACGGAAAACCCGAATATGCTTTCATTGGGCGTTCAAATGTAGGTAAGTCGTCATTAATTAATATGCTTACCAACCGCAAGGGGCTGGCAATGACATCATCAAAGCCGGGAAAAACGATGCTTATCAATCATTTTGTTATTAATGATGAGTGGTATTTGGTAGATTTACCCGGATATGGATATGCACGCCGAAGCAAGGATAGTCGCGAGCAGCTACAAAAATTGATTGAAGATTATATACTGGAACGTGAGAGTCTAACTTCGCTTTTTGTGCTTGTTGACAGCCGTCACGAACCCCAAAAGATAGACCTTGAATTTATGGAATGGCTTGGCGAGAATGGTATTCCTTTCAGTATAGTTTTTACAAAGGGCGACAAGCAGGGTCCTGTTCGTCTTCAGCAAAATGTGGAAGAGTATAAACAAAAGCTATTTGAAACATGGGAAGAACTTCCACCAATATTCGTGACATCTTCTGAAAATAAAATTGGTCGTGATGAACTACTAAACTATATTAAACAGATAAATGGTAGCATAATTATTTAGGAATTCCAGAAAAGTGGGCTATACCTTTGCCTATATATTCCTTTTTACGACTATTTGTTACCAAATTTTTATTTATGATATGCACCCCAAGGTCTCAAGCAAAGATAGTGAGTTAAAAAAGTAGGTTTTAAACTGTAATAAAAAAGTTTTTTTGCCCCGCAAAGAGTATAAAGTGGCAAAAAAACTTTTTTGTTTTGCATATCTCATTAACTATTGCTCTAAAAAACTTTTTTATTCATCGTTTTAGAAGATTCATAAGCAAATAAAAAACATTATTTAACCAATATATCTAGCGTTTACGTTAAATAAATAAAATTAGACATCATATATAGAAGTTGGAGTACCCTATTTGCTAATTTATGGAGCAATAAATAAGACCTGACACCCTAATAAAAAAATTTTTTTAGTCCACCTAAAAGCATAAGCACCAAACAAAAAAATTTGTTTGACTATTTTTACCCTCAAATGTGAAATTAATTAACACTATTAATCATAAATCATAGTTAACAAAGTGTAATAATTAGTTTTTTAAGCTCGAAGAACAAAATATGGATCATGATAAAAACTTCCACACCTATCTAAAAGCCCTTTTATCCCTAAAAAAAAATTTTTTTTAGCCCGCCGAAAAATTATTACTCAAAACAAAACCATCATAATAAGCTTATAGTCAATCAAGAACCTAAAGTCAAAATAAAAATAGCACACATATTAACATTATTAAAGCATCGCAAAACATGCTAATTGCAAATAATTGTAAATAAGTAAAGTTGTACACCTTTTATATTTAACATTTTAAGTCTTGATTGATGACACTACTTGTATTTTTGATTAAATATTTAGCTCAGGTATTATTAAACGATAAAAAACTTCCAAGCACTTCAAAAAACTCTAATATATAAATAAAAGTATGGGTTCGGCAATTATTTCTGCCGAACCCATACTTTTTACTAGTTACTATTGATTTATTAATCTATATATCTTACTTCCGTATGCCTTTCCTGATTTCTCCTGGAGCTTCACCTATTTTATTTATACAGAAATGATATAAGTGAGATGCACTTGAGAATCCAAGTTTTTCGGCAATGTCTGCAAATGAATGGTTAGTGTTCTTTAGTTGCTGAATCACATCACGCTTTTTGATTTGTAATAACCATTGTTTGGGTGTAGTTCCCAGATATTTTTGAAAGTGGCGGGTAAAAGTTTTGCTGGAATTAAATCCGCATCGTTCCGAAAACTCCTCGATAGAGTTAATTCCCTTGTAATTTGTAAGTATTTGTTCGATAAAATTATTCTCATCTGATATAAATTCAGAAACATTTACAGAGAGAACATTCTTTTCCTTAGGGCTATAGATAACTCTCTCCTTTCCGTTAGCAAAGTGTACCACAACCTTTTCCACGTTGCTATATACTTCGTCTTTCTCTTTATATAGATAAT
>CAYFTB010000011.1:0-28284 GCA_964345875.1 uncultured Proteiniphilum sp. | reverse complement strand
TCTGAAGGAGCGGAAGCAAATTGCAAATTAATACAAATCATTAATGGTATATAGTACATATCCCATAGATTAACCTCTTTCTGGATTCTAAAAGCATTGTATTTATTTTATTTACTCGCTCAAAACGTTATATATTCAAAAAACATTACTAATTTTATAATCTATTAATAACAAAAATCAATTTCCACATTAAAATGAAGACATCAAACATTATTATCATTGCTCTAATACTTATGAGTATAACTGGATGCATTAATTCCAAAAAATCACCATCACTAACTCAACAACAAAGTTACAGCTATCACAGTACAACACTGGCTGGAGCTGATGCTTTAAATCGCACATTACCAGACCATAATCTGGTGGGAGATAAAAAGAATAACAAACAGGTCGGGCTATTCTATTTTCTTTGGCAGGGAGATGCTGCATCTCAAACATCGGAAGGCCAATGGGATTTGAACAAAATTGTTCCAAATCACCCTGAAGTGCTTGAAGACCCTAACAATCCAAACTGGGGTTCAACAAATAAAGGGAAATACTACTTTTGGGGCGAGCCCATTTATGGATACTATAGTGGCGATGATTATTGGGTTCATCTTAAAAACATGAAGCTACTTACTGATGCTGATATAGACTTTCTGGTTATTGACGCTACAAATACCATTATATATCCTGAACAATCCAAGGCATTGATGCAGGCAATAGTGAAACTGCAAGAGCAAGGAGCAAATCCTCCTAAAATTGTTTACTACACAAACACTCAGTCAGGCAAAACTATTCAGAGGATACATGATACATTTTATAATCCCACCAGTCAATACTATTATCCATCTACTTGGTATTATCTAGAGGATAAGCCTCTAATTATTGGCATAAGCGAAGAAATTAAGGGTACAGAGAGTGAAACATTTTTCACTATGAGAGAGTCACAATGGCCAAACGAAGCAGACAAAACGAACGGATGGCCATGGATTGACTTCAAACGACCACAAACTGTGTATAAAAATGCCAGTAACGAACGAGAAATAATTAACGTGTCGGTTGCTCAACATCCAAATCCAGCAGCTGGCATGGGAGGATCGGCATTTTATGGAAATAATGACAACTGGGGCAGAAGCTTCAGAAACAACGATCAAGGCAATCCAGAAGAGGACATTCTTTATGGATTCAACTTTCAAGAACAATGGGATTATGCAATTGAGCAAGATGTTCCTTTTGTTTTTATAACCGGATGGAATGAGTGGATTGCGGGCAGATGGGAAAGTCCTGATGGAAATAAGAAGCATTCTTACTTTTGCGATCAAGCTAGCCCTGAATATAGCAGAGATATTGAGCCTAGTTTAACAAGTAATCTAAAAGACAATTATTATCTTCAGATGATTGCAAATATCAGAAGATATAAAGGTGTGGACAGAGTGCAAATAGCCAGCAAAGAAAAAACCATTAAATCGCTAAGTAGTTGGGACAATGTTTTGCCTGTTTATTATGACTATACAGGAGACATTGACAACAGAAATCACCCAAGTGCAGAGCCTGACAAGAAAGTATATTCAAACAATACGGGCAGGAATGACATAAAAATAATAAAAGTGGCAAGAAACAAAGATAAGATATGGTTTTATGCACAAACAACAAATGAGATCACAGAAAACACAGGCGACAACTGGATGAGACTATATATTAATACGGATAGAAAGTCTGAAACTGGATGGAATGGATACGATTATAGAGTAATTAATAGCAACGAGCTACAAAAGTTTGAAAACAACAAATGGGAGACTTTCGCAAATGTGGACATTGTTAAAAATAAGAACGAAATAATGTATTCTCTTCCGCTAAGTGCGATATCTCAGGAATCGAACTCTCTTAACTTTGAATTTAAATGGTCAGACAATATGCAAGATGAAGATCCAATGGACTGGTATATAAACGGTGATGTTGCTCCAGAGGGTAGATTGAATTTCGTGTATAAAACAAAGTAATACGACTGCACAGATACTTTATTCAGGTCTTAAATGAGACAACCCTTATATATACAAGCATGAAATGCCTGTAAATAATTTTAATTATCTTTGTCAAAAATAAAAAGCTC
Source organism: uncultured Proteiniphilum sp. (assembly GCA_964345875.1). GTDB lineage: Bacteria > Bacteroidota > Bacteroidia > Bacteroidales > Dysgonomonadaceae > Petrimonas. Next base: position 26,192 of record CAYFTB010000011.1, on the reverse strand, counting down.
ATGATAAGTTTTCCAAACGCAAAGATAAATTTAGGACTTAATGTAGTATTTAGACGTGCAGATGGATATCATAATATAGAAACCATATTTTATCCTGTTCAACTCAAAGATGCTCTAGAAATAGTACCAATGGAGACGGATACTGCTGCTAATGATTCAAACAATGAATTACCTCAGTATCGTTTGTTTCAGAGTGGAATTTCAATTCCTGACAGTAAAGCTGAGGATAATCTTGTGATAAAAGCATTAAACTTAGTCAAAAGGGATAACGAGATTCCACCTATTGATATTTATTTATTTAAGAATATACCTTTGGGTGCGGGACTTGGAGGAGGTTCAGCTAATGCAGCCTCGATGCTGACATTATTAAATAACAATTTCGAATTAGGGTATAGCGAAACTGAATTGATGAATATGGCATCAATATTAGGTGCGGACTGTCCGTTCTTTATTAAGAATGAGCCAGCCTTTGCCACGGGCATAGGTGATATACTAGAACCCGTTTCTCTAAACTTAGAGAAGTATAGATTGGTATTAGTAAAGCCTGATATTATGATAAATACTGCTCAGGCATACTCTATGATAAATCCTGTCAAGCCCAAGTTATCGCTTAAGGAAATCATACAAAAACCAGTTGAGGAGTGGAAGGAACTGATGAATAATGATTTTGAATCTCCAATTTTTAATCTGCACCCTCAGATAGGTATAATTAAAAATCAAATGTACGATGCTGGAGCTCTTTATGCTTCGATGAGTGGCTCGGGCTCTACTGTTTATGCCCTATTTGACAAAGATATCGACCTCGAAGATTGTTTTGAGGAACATTTTGTGTGGATTAATAATACGCACTAACAAGAGTCCAAAAAATAGAAACAAAACATATAAACTATTATAAAGATATGAGATTCAGAACTCTATTAATTTCAATAATCATATTCTTACCGCTTGCTGCTCAGCATAAAATTTCGCCTTCTAGCATTAAAAGCTATGGTCCAATTAAAGTAGCAAAACCAATATTACTTGACAGTGCAAATATCAGCAACACAAAGTTCACTGACGATATGTTGCTGTCGTACTCCATTTCCTTTCCTGATCAATCTAAGTTTACTAACGAAATTAAACCCGACACATCAGGATTTTTTAATATGGAAAAAGCAATAGATGGACAAGAATTTCAACTTTTATCTTTTTACATATCTGGTGATAGGTATGGCAAAGGGAAATTAACAATAACGTCACCAAACAAGCTAGAACTCTGGATTGACGATAACAAGAAGGCTTCAAAAACAACTGTTAACGACAGTATTCACCAAGCGGGCTCGGTTGACGCAACTCTAAATGGGTTTACAAGCAACTCGAGGGTAGTAGTAAAACTATTATCAAGTGCATCTGACAAGTTAAATCCATCTCTAAAAGTCGAAGTTAGTGCTGAAAGGGAAGACTCATTACTGACATATACTTTTGATGACAAAGAAGGTAGGAGAATAAATATAAAAGACATTATTGAAGGAAGCAGAGTGAGCAATTCTCTGATTTCGCCAAGTGGCAGATTTGTGTTAATTAATCTTTCAACCGTGATTCCTGGTGGAAAAAGATTAGGTCGCATCGAAGTATATGACACAAAAGAGAACAGAATAGTAATGTCTGAAACATCATCAAGACAAATGCTAAACTGGATGCCTAAGTCTGATCTATTATATTATGTGGAAGATACTGAAAATGGCAGAACACTATATACTCTGAATCCGCTTAATAATTCTACCTCTATCCTTGCTTCAAATATGCCAAGAGAACATTTCATATTTTCTCCTGACGAAAAATCAGTTTTCTTTTCAACCAGGGAGTCAGTAAGTGTAAGCAATCCTAGTGGCTTGAACAGACTAATAGGCATTGATGACCGTCAGCAGTCAAATCGCGATAGATATTATATTAACAGATTCTTTCTTGACTCAGGTCTAACTCAACAATTGACATTTGGCAAAAAGACTGCATCGATGAATGATATTACTCAAGATGCCAAAAAGCTTCTATTTAGTGTTTCAGAAGAAGATTTAAGCGAGAGACCATTCAGAAAAGGATCTTTATACATGCTTGATCTGGAAACAATGAACATTGACACAATATGGAGTGATGAGAGATTTGTGGGTCAAGCTCAGTTTTCTCCTGATGCAAAGCATCTTCTTATCCATGGTAGCCCAGAATCGTTTAATGGAATAGGTCTTAACATCAAAGATGGTCAAATTGCCAATAGTTACGATTCGCAAGCATACATAATGGATATAGAAACAAAGAAAATAACACCCATAACTCAAAACTTTGACCCATCCGTAAGCTCATTAGTATGGCAAATTGCAGATAACAATATTTATATCAGATCCGAGGAGGGTGATAGAGTCACAGTATATAAATATACACCCAAAACAGAAAAATTTGAGAAGTTACCACTAAATGAAGATGTTATTCAATCTTTTAATATTTCAAAAGATGGTCGTTGGGCTACTTATACAGGCGTTAGTACTTCAAACTCTAACAGAAGCTACTTGCTGAATATGAAATCAATGAAATCAACAATGATTTCAGATCCATATGGAAGCAGATTAAGCACATTAACATTGGGTGAGGTTAAGGACTGGACATTTAAAAGTTCATATGGAGATATTATTGACGGCAGATATTATTTGCCTCCAAACTTTGATGAGTCAAAGAAGTATCCACTAATTGTTTATTATTATGGAGGCACAAGTCCCACTTCAAGAATTTTTGAAAGCACCTATCCTCTGCATGTTTATGCTGCTCAAGATTATGTTGTTTATGTGGTTCAACCAAGTGGAACAACTGGATACGGGCAAGAATTTTCAGCACGCCATGTCAATGCATGGGGCAAACAGACAGCCGACGAAATTATTGAAGGAGTTAAGAAGTTTGTAGAAGAACATTCATTTGTGGACGGTAGTAAGATTGGTAACATTGGAGCATCCTATGGTGGATTTATGACTCAATATATTATTACTCAAACTGATATGTTTGCAGCCTCAGTTTCGCATGCAGGTATAAGTAACATCACAAGCTATTGGGGAGAGGGTTATTGGGGATATTCATATAGTTCAGGAGCTAGCGCAGGAAGTTATCCATGGAACAATCCTGAAATGTATATAAAGCAAAGCCCATTATTCAATGCAGACAAGATAAATACTCCTTTGATGCTATTGCACGGAACCGCAGACACGAATGTACCTATGGGTGAAAGTATTCAAATGTACACAGGACTTAAACTTCTTGGAAAAGAGGTTGAATTTATTCAAGTTGATGGCGAAAATCATGCTATATATGATTATGACAAACGAATTTCATGGAATCATGCTATATATGCTTGGTTTGCAAAATGGCTTAAAGGTGATTCTAGATGGTGGGATTCGATGTTTACGAATTAAAGAGAATAAATTATTATTAATACAACAGGCACAAACTAAGATTAAATGGATTTAAAACATACTCTAGATATAGTAACAGAGATTGCTTACAAAGCTGGCAAATACCTAAAAGAGGAACAAACAAGATTGAAACTAAACTCTATCGAGACTAAAAGTCAGAGAAACTATGTTACTTATATTGATAAGGAGGCAGAGAAAATTATTGTATCGGAGTTATCAAAGATATTTCCTGATACTGGTTTTCTAACTGAAGAGGGAACAATAGAGTCAGAAATAAAAGAATGGACATGGATTATTGATCCGCTGGATGGTACTACAAATTATATACACGGTGACACCCCCTATTCTGTTAGTATTGCACTTCAATATAAACAGCAGATCGTTTTAGGAATAGTTTATGATCCCGTGGCAGATGAGTTATATAGTGCCTCAAATATAAGTGGAGCTAAACTGAATGAAAATCCAATTGAAATTAGCAAAACCAAATCTATTCAAAATGCATATATAGGATTTGGGATACCATATAATTTAGACAAAAGAGGTAAAGGCATACTATACCGAACAACTTTGCAATATAAAAATTGCAGCTTCAGAATTAAGGGTTCTGCCGCAATTGAGTTGTGTTACGTTGCCGCTGGAAGAAGTGATGCATACTTTCACTCAGGGTTATCACCATGGGATGTGGCTGCTGGTAGCTTCATTTTAGAAAGGGCTGGTGGTAAAATAACAGACTTTAATGAAGGCAACAACTATATTTTTGGCAAAGAAATAGTTGCATCAAATGGATATATTCACAAAGAAATAATTGAACAAATAATTACAGAATAGACATGGATAATCAAGCTATACTAATTGCTTTTTTATTTACGCTTTTTGCAGGTATGTCAACGGGAATTGGAAGCTTAATTTCACTTATTGCAAAAAGAACTAACACAAATTTTCTTAGCTTCTCCTTAGGCTTTTCAGCAGGTGTAATGATATATGTTTCATTTATGGAAATGCTTCCCAAATCGCTAGAGTTGTTCCAAACTGAATTTGGAGATAAATCTGGAACTATGTATATGCTACTTAGCTTATTTGGTGGCATATCATTGATAGCACTTATAGACTTCTTGGTACCTAAATCTAATAATCCACACGAGATTCAAGGCGTAGAGGATATGAAAAAAAAGAATCATCTAAGGCATACTGGTATAATAACTGCTGTAACAATAGCAATACATAACTTTCCTGAAGGGATTGCTACATTTATGTCTGCTCTTAATTCAATAGAAGTTGCAATACCCATAACGGTTGCAATTGCAATACATAATATACCTGAAGGTATAGCAGTAGCAGTGCCAATATATCATGCAACTGGTAGCAAAAAGAAAGCATTTTGGTTGTCATTTGCATCTGGACTCGCTGAACCTATTGGTGCTATAATTGCATTCTTATTTCTTCTACCATTTTGGAGCCCTTCGTTGGATGGTCTCGTACTTGCGGCCATTGCTGGAATTATGATATTCATATCATTAGATGAACTACTTCCAACTGCAGAAAAATATGGAAAACATCATATCTCAATAATCGGTGTGGTAGTGGGGATGCTGGTAATGGGTTTCAGTCTTTATTTGTTTATTTAATTTCACTATTATATTCATAAAATAAAAATATGACTGTTGATTAATATCTTCGGTAGTGCAGGTATTTTGTTACACAAGATAATAACAAGCTCAAAGAAAAGTCTAATGTAATTGAGCTATTATAGGATGTTTTATAATTCTCTTTTATATAAATTGTTATCTTTGTTTCATTAATAAAAATTTAAACGCTATGGCAACAGATTTAAAACAAATTGGAATTCGTATCAAAGGATTGCGAGAGGCTATAGAGCTTACACCATCACAAATGGCTAGCAAACTAGAAGTTGATGTATATGACTATATGCTTTATGAACTGGGAGATAAAGATATTTCTATATCTTTTTTGCAGCGTGTAGAAAGAGAGTTCAATATCGATCTTGCCACATTAATGTTTGGTGAAGAACCTCATATGAGTTCCTATTTTGTCACTCGCAAGAACAAGGGAGTTAGTATGGAAAGAGTATCAGCCTATAAGTACCAATCTTTGACTGCGGGATTCAATAACAATGTTGCAGAAATATTTGTTGTCACAGTTGATCCTAAACCTATTGAGACTGACTATTTTAAAAATATTCATGCGGGTCAGGAGTTTAATATGGTATTGGAAGGAAGTATGTCTATAAATATAAATGGTAAAGAGATAGTTTTGGAGGAAGGAGATAGTATTTATTTCGACTCATCTCTGCCTCATGGAATGAAAGCTCAAAATAATAAAAAAGTTAAGTTTTTGGCTGTGATTCTTTACCCATAAGTCATGTATAAAAAACAGAACAACATATCTTGTATAACTCATGATAGAAAAGTACTTAAAGAAAACAGAATTTGAATCACATCAGGATTTTGTAAACAATTACGAAATAATTGTGCCAGATAATTTCAATTTTGCTTATGACATAGTTGACAGTTGGGCAATACAGGAACCTAATAAGCGCGCACTATGCTGGACCAACGATAAGGGTGAGCACAAGGATATTACTTTTGGAGATTTAAAAGAGCTTTCAGACAAAACAGCTTCTTTTCTTCTTGAAATAGGAATATCAAAGGGTGATATGGTTATGTTGATATTAAAACGCAACATTGAGTTTTGGCAAACCATAATTGCTTTACATAAAATTGGTGCAGTAGCTATTCCGGCAACACATCTGCTTACTGAAAAGGATATAGTGTACCGCAATAATGCAGCAGGAGTAAAAGCAATCATTGCAACTGACGACAAGCCTCTTATAGAAAGTGTAAACAAAGCTATGAAGGATTCACCAACAGTTGCTCATCGAATTATTGTTGGGGAAAATTATATAGATAAAGACTGGGAGAATTTCCATCAAGGTGTAAATAATGCTAGTGCTTTTCAGAAACCTGAGAACGTTAACAATAACGAAGACATAATGATTCTCTATTTTACCTCAGGAACAACTGGGCAGCCCAAAATGGTTATTCATGATTATACTTATCCTCTTGGTCATATCACTACAGCAAAATACTGGCAGAATCTTCACAACGATAGTCTCCATCTAACCGTTGCAGACACTGGATGGGCAAAGGCTGTTTGGGGCAAATTATATGGACAGTGGATTGTAGGTGCAGCAGTCTTTGTATATGACTTTGATGGTAGATTTGTTCCCAAAGATATGCTGGATATGATTTCTAAATACAGAGTAACATCATTTTGTGCTCCCCCAACAATTTTCAGGTTTCTCATTAGAGAGGATTTATCAAAGTATGACTTATCTGCACTTGAATATTGCACTACCGCGGGAGAGGCACTTAATCCATCTGTTTATAAGGCATTTTATAAACATACAGGGATTAAAATGATGGAGGCTTTTGGTCAAACTGAAACAGCACCAACCATCATCACTTATCCATGGATAACTCCTAAGCCAGGGGCAATGGGAGTGCCCAATCCATTATATAATATGGACCTAGTAACTCACGACGGGAGAACTGCTGAGGATGGGGAACATGGAGAGATAGTTTTTCATATTGATAAGAAACGACCATTATCCCTATTTATGGGATACTATAAGGATGAAGAGATGACTAATAGTGTTATCAAAGATAATGTATATCATACTGGGGATGTCGCTTGGCGTGATGAAGATGGATACTTTTGGTTTGTTGGTAGGACAGATGATGTTATTAAAAGTTCAGGATATAGGATAGGTCCTTTTGAAGTGGAAAGTGCAGTTATGACACACCCAGCAGTTGTGGAATGCGCAATTACCGGTGTACCTGACGATATACGCGGACAGATAATTAAGGCAACTGTTGTTTTGGCACCCGAATATAAGAATAAAGCGGGGGAAGAGTTGACAAAAGAGATTCAGAATCATGTAAAAAAAGTAACAGCTCCTTACAAATATCCACGTATCGTAGAGTATGTAAATGAGCTGCCAAAAACAATTAGTGGCAAAATACGCAGAGTGGAAATAAGACAAAAGAGCATAAGAAAATAAACTTTGTATTAGACACATTCGTTTAATAATAATGTTGTGCAACATAAGTTTGTATTTAAATTGATTATATTTAAATGAAAACAAGTACTTTTGCACAAATATTGATCAATTAAATAACGATTATATGAAAAGAGGTTATCTTTTTCCTGGACAAGGAGCACAGTTTGTAGGTATGGGTAAAGATTTATATGAAACATCTCCACTTGCTAAAGAACTGTTTGAAAAAGCAAACGAAATTCTTGGATTTCGTATTACAGACTTAATGTTTGAAGGGACTGACGAGGACCTACGTCAAACAAAGGTTACGCAACCGGCAATATTCTTGCACTCAGTTATACTAGCTAAAACATTAGGTGACGATTTCAACCCAGATATGACGGCAGGGCATTCACTTGGAGAATTCTCAGCACTAGTAGCCGCTGGAGCACTATCATTCGAAGATGGATTACAACTAGTGTATAAACGTGCTCTTGCCATGCAAAAAGCATGTGAGCTAAATCCATCTACAATGTCTGCAATATTGGGATTACCAGACGAGACGGTTGAAGAAATATGCAAATCAATTGTGGATGAGGTTGTAGTTCCGGCAAATTATAATTGTCCTGGCCAAATTGTTATTTCTGGCTCGATAAAAGGAATAGAAAAGGCATGTGAGTTAATGAAGGAGGCTGGTGCTAAAAGAGCTTTACCACTTAAAGTTGGTGGAGCATTTCATTCTCCATTAATGGAGCCGGCACGAGAAGAATTATCAGCTGCAATTGAAAGCACTAAGTTTGAAAAACCTATGTGTCCAGTTTATCAAAATGTTTCCACAATTGGAGAAACTGATCCAGAAGAGATAAAAAATAATCTTGTTGCACAACTTACTGCACCCGTAAAGTGGACTCAATCTGTTAAGAATATGGTTTCAGATGGCGCTACAGAGTTTATTGAATTAGGACCTGGAAGCGTGCTACAAGGATTAGTTTCAAAAATATACAAAGAAGCTATTGTTTCAGGAAAACAATAATTTATTAAAACAATAATATGACTACAGAATTACCTGTAGTCATAGTTTTAGCTATATATATTACTCATCACATTAAAGCATAATCATTATGAGAAAGTTAAGTTCAATAATTATATCTTCAATAATAAGTATTTCAGTATTTGCACAGTACGAAGGACCAGTAGCTCCAAATTATAAAGAAATTAGTAATGAGATTAAGCAAGGGTACAACTATTCTAGCTTAATGGCTAAATATAATGCTGGAGACCAAAATATGACAATTGAGGAACAACGCTTTCTTTATTACGGTTATGTATTTCAAGTAGGTTACAACCCTACTGACACATCAAGTTACAATAATAAAATGGCATCAGCATTAAGCAAGCAGTTTTTGTCTGATGATGATTTTAATGATGTTGAAAAATATGCCAAAATCCTGCTTAATGAGGATCCTTTCAATCTTCGCGCATTAAATGCTCTTTTATTAGTATATGCTCAAAAGGATGAAGTGGGACAATACAAGGTCACCATGCAAAAAAGAGATATCGTTCAAAGAGCGATTGCAAGCTCTGGAGATGGAATGACAAAGAAAACACCTTATTATGTAATAAAGGTTTCACATGAGTATGATATCCTAAGTTTCTTAGGCTATAAATATGGAGGTAGTGAAAAACTTGAAAAAAACTGCAAATGTAACTCAGTTACTCTTGCACCAAATCCTTTTGATATCGACAAGATATACTTTAATATATCTCCAGCATTAGACTATGCAAAAACTATGGGAAGTGGTAAATTTAGTCTGTGATTGACTTATAAAAGTCAATCAATAATATAATCCTACTTTTTTGTTTTATCACACTTTGTGATAGTCTGATGCTAATTTTATTTATCTTTGTTATATATACATCTGAATATAATGAAACTTCCCCAAGAGATAGATAAATTATTTGAAGAACAACGAAAGAATTGGCCTCAATTAGACAGAGCATTAAGCCAGTTAAAACTTACAAGAGAAAAGAAATATGATTGGGGCTATGGTAACAATGTAATTGTACAGTATAATCCTAGCAGGATTATTTCTGCCACTGCTAAAATCGACAAGGCAAGCATAGAATCCAGACCTTGCTTTTTGTGTGAAACAAATCGTCCCAAATTGCAAAAAGGAATCCCTTTTTTGGGAAAATATATTATTCTAGCCAATCCTTATCCTATATTAGAGAATCATTTGACAATTGCTCTACACTCTCACGTTTCTCAGCGTATTAGAAAAAAAATTGGTGAGATGCTAATATTCGCGGAGAACCTTAGTGATTATATCATATATTACAACGGCCCCAAAAGCGGTGCTTCGGCCCCTGATCATTTTCACTTTCAGGCAGGTCTTAAAACAGATATATTGATGCAAGGAGATAACGAATTACGGACTTGTATGATTATTGAAGCAGAAACAAAGGAGGAAGTTGAAGAAATATTTGAGGATATATATTTATATCTACATTACCGCCAACCTGGTGAAGAAGAGCCTTTGATGAATATCATAGCATTCGTTGAGAACAACAAATATGTTTTACATGTATTCCCTAGAGAAAAACACAGACCAAGGCAATATTATGCACAAGGCGATAAACAGCTTATAATTAGCCCTGGAGCAATAGAAATGGCAGGATTAATAATAACAACTAGAGAAGAAGATATTGAGAAAATTCGTAAAGAAGATATCGAAGATATATATTCGCAGGTTTCTATGTCTTTGATATAAACAATTCATTAATAACAGATTAGAAAAGTCCATTTATTTATTTTCTAAGTTTGGTCAAATACAAACATTACACATAAAATCATTAGTATGGAAATTGCGGATATAGTCATAAATAGAATAGAAGAAGAAAGCAATATTAAAAAACAATTTAACACGCTAATTGGTTTCTCAGATGAAATAATAGGAAGAGCATTAATTTCAGTTACTGAATTAACTATTAGTGGAAAGCATAACAAACCCTATATTACACTTCTGAACCTGATAAATGAAGAGAAAGCAAGTACTATTAGTGACGAAGAAATATACAAATCAAACTTATTTTCAAGTTTAATATCTGATAAAATTAAAGATAAAATTACGGTAAGAACACTAGTCAAAAAGTCAGATTACTACATCGAAGACATTATTAAAGTATCTGGAGAATATAATTGTGACACAATACTATTAGGCATAGGTGCTAATATTTTCAACTCTCCTATGTGGAGGAAGTATATTGAACTAAAGACCAATAATTTGGTTAAGGAAGAAGACTATATAAGAGAATTTGGAGATAGTCTTACCAACTCATTAAAAATTGTAGCTTCTGTTCTTGGCAAAAGTGATAAATCTGTTGGTATTTTAGTAGGTGCAAACTTAAACAAGTTAAATAACATTTTTGTTCCAATATTAAAAGAAGAAGATATTCTTACTTTGATATATGTAAATCAAATGTTAAAACAAGAAAACATCATTGTTACTATTTGGGATGCAATTGGAATTATTGAAAGTAATAACAGAATGCAAAAGATGCTTTCAATAATATCTAAGAAAGCCGACGGAATAATAAAGCTTTGGAATAATGACAAAAAGATTTCTGTTGATTTCATAGAAAGTCAGGATCTCATGGTAATAGGTCGCTTAGGTTGGGATAAACTTATTAGCACCCCTTTAGATTGGATAAATAAAATGCCATCAACTTTGATTATTAAAGATAAAAAGAGATGAAAATAACTGAAGCAATTAATATTCGTAATAAGATATATAGCTACATAGAAAATAATGAAATAAAAAATGCATTTGATGAAATCAATAATATTGCCGATAAGTTTTATAACTGGTCAGCAAAGGAAAATGCGAACAATCTTGAGGCTAATTATAGATTTATGATACACTACATTGTGGAGGGGAAAAGAGATCCTCAACAAGAAAATATCTATAATCATATGATCAGGGATATATATAACCTGATTGACGAAATATTAACACAACAACAGATTAAAGAAAGTAGCTCAATATTCTTCGAAAAAACAAGAATATCTAAAGTTAATCAACCGAATACAATAGATAAATATCATGACATTTTTGTTAGAATAAGCGATTCTATGTCTGTAACGTCATTAATGCCAGAGGGAGAAGAAAAAAACAATAGAGTAAATCAATTACAACACGAATACGAAAACTATTCAAAAGAATTATTTTATTCAATATTTATTTCAGAAAGTTATAATAATGACCAAGTTGAAGCATATAATATAATCATTAATTCTAACCATGTTTCGGTTAGTACAAAATGCATGATAGTTTCAGCCCTAACATTAAATATTCTGCAACGATTTGATGAGAAGAAAATTGAACTTATATTGGATATTACAAATAACGATGAAACTGAGATATCCGCTAGAGCTATTGTGGGCCTAATACCAATTTTGAGAGAATATAAAAATCGCTGGAAATATTATACTCAGCTAACAAGTAGAATATCATTAATGTCAGACAATAATATTTTTGTCAACAGACTAATGAATGCAATAGTACAATTCATACAGGCTCATGAAACAGAAAAGATATCAAAAAAACTAAATGAGGAAATATTTCCTGAGATGATGAAATTGAGTCCTTCAATTGGAAAGAAAATTAATCTTGATGAATGGATGGGAGAGTCTGGATTGGAAGAAAAGAATCCTGATTGGCAGAAAATTCTTGATGATTCAGGACTGAGTGATAAACTTGCAGAGTTTTCTGATATGCAACTTGGTGGTGCTGACGTATTTCATTCTACATTCTCTAATTTAAAAAACTATCCATTCTTTAACGAAGTTTGCAATTGGTTTATTCCTTTTGACAAATATCACAGCTCACTGCAAAGCATGTTTAGTAACAAGCAAGAAGGTGAGGACTTATTATCCGCAATGCTTAATACATCAATGATGTGTAACTCTGACAAATATTCACTCTGCTTTAGTATTATGCAAATGCCCGAACAATATCGCAAAATGATGATATCTCAATTGGGACATGAAGGTGAAGAGCTGAAAAAACTCTCAGAAGAAGAATTATCAATTAATACTGATCAAAAAGAAAAAGCAATATACAAGCAATATACACAAGACTTATACCGATTCTACAAACTTTATAAACGAAAAGATGATTTTGATGACATTTTTGCTCACAATCTTGATTTTCATAAGATAACTCCAATTAGTAGTATTATTACAAGATATGATAATCTACACAAAATAGCTTTGCACTACTTTGAGAAAAATAACTTAGGAGTGGCTTTAGAAGCTTACTCACAATTGGCTGAGATTGATAGTCCAAACTTGGAAACCTGGCAAAAGATAGGTTATTGCAAACAGATGAGCGGAGACATCAATGGTGCATTACAAGCCTATCTAAAGGCTGAACTAATGGACGAAAATAATAGTTGGTTAATACGCAGAATAGGAGCCTGCTATCGTATGATTAAAGAACCAGAAAGTGCACTTATGTATTATAAAAAACTTGAACAACTAAAGCCAGATGATTTAAATATCCAACTCAATATTGGTAATTGCTTCCTAGCATTGAAAGAATTTGATGAGGCTTTGAATTACTATTTTAAAGTAGATTTCTTGAGCAATAATAATATTCGTGCATGGAAATCTATAGCCTGGTGTTCATTTTTGGCAAGAAAGTTTGAAACAGCACAAAAATATTATAAACAAATTATTGACAATAAGGCTAATGCTAATGATTACTTAAATGCAGGTCATATAGAGTTTTGCTTAAACAACATAAAGGCTGCAGTAGAGATGTATATTGAGTCAGTAAAATTATTTGATGGATTTGAGATATTCAAAAACAATTTCGATGAAGATTTAAATGAAATTATTAATGCTGGTGTTGACAAGACTATTATCCCATTCGTATTGGACAAAGTTAGATATGGTCAATAATCATAAAACATTATTTCAATCAACAAAAAACAAATAACCTAAACAAATGTTCTTTACTTAAAGATAAGTTTAGACACAATATGGCACGAGATATAATAAACAGAAAAGACATCAAACTTCTTGTAGATACGTTTTATGCCAAGGTAATGACTAACGAGGTCATAGGCTTTATATTTAGTGATGTAGCTGGGATTGATTGGGGCAAGCATCTACCCAAAATGTATAACTTTTGGAGTTCACTGCTAATTGGTGAAAAAAGCTACTCAGGTAATCCTATGAGAGTACATATAGGCCTAAGTAATTCAACTGAGATGTCAGACACACAATTCAATGAGTGGTTAAGCCTGTTTTACAACACTGTTGACGAACTCTTCGAAGGAAAAAATGCAGATGAGGCAAAGCGCAGAGCATCAAAAATTGCATCAATGATGCAAACAAACATAAAATTTAATAAGCAAAGTCTACTGATCAAAAAACAACAATAGGCAAATACAAGTCAACTTAAAATAATAATTATCTTCTTTACCTCTAAATGAAAGAATTAATAATACTAAGACACGCAAAGTCATCCTGGGAGCATGAGGGCTTAAGTGACCATGATAGGTCTCTAAATAAGAGAGGAGTGAAAAATGCACAGTCAATAGGAGAATTCTTAAACGCTATAACTGGAAGACCAGATTTAATCATAAGCTCTTCAGCAACCAGAGCCTCACAAACTGCTAGAATTATTGCAGATGAAATTGGCTACCCTATAAATGAAATAAAATCTACACGAGAACTATATCTTGCATGGATTAATGATATTTTAAAAACAATATCGTCGTTACCGAAAAACATTGATAGTTGCATTATTGTAGGTCACAATCCTGGTTTAACAGATTTGATAAACTATTTTGGCATTAAACTTGATAGTCTGCCAACTGCATCAGCAGCTTGCATTGAATTCGAAACAACACAATGGGATAATCTATCTAAAGAAAATTCTGTATTAAAGTGGTTTCAGCTGGCAAGAGATTTATAATTCTAATTTTTTACATTCCAGGTAAGAAAAGACCTATATCATTAACAGACATATTATATAAGCTAGCAACATAAGAGTTTACTATCTTTCCCGAATACATATAAAAACCGGAGGAAAAACCTCTGTCAAATCTGGCACATTGTCCCACTCCACCACATTCTGCTATTGAGGTAAACAGATATACGAAAACATTGCTCATAACAATAGTTGCAGTTCGTGCTACTCTAGAGCTAATACTCAGCTCACAAAAATGCAATACACCAAATCGTTCAAATATCTTGGGATGACTTGGAATACATGCTTCCATTGTCGTCTCAAAGCAACCACCCTGCGACATACGAAGGTCAATAATAATAGAGCCTTTTTTCATTCCACTAATCAAATCAGAGGATATACGATAAAAGTGATTTTTATTTACATACTGCATGGATCCAATAACAACATCAGCAGACCTGAACACATTACGTAATACATTTGGCTGAAACACAGATGTGAAAACTTTAAGGCCAAGTTCTTGATGTATTTTCCTTAGTTTGTTGATGTCATTATCAAATATCTTCACCGATGCCCCCATTGCTAAAGCCGTATTAGCAGCCACAGATCCAGCAACACCAGCGCCAATAATAACCACTTCTGTAGGCGACACACCAGCCACCCCCCCTAGTAATATACCTTTGCCACCATGAATATTACTTAACAATTCAGAAGCAATTGATATTGAGTATGCACCTTCAATCTCACTAATTGCAGTAACAAAAGGAGATTTATCGCTTTCATCATACAATAGCTCATACGCCAATGCATTGATACGTTTCTCAGCCATAAGAGCCAGTGTACTAGACGTTAGCAATTGCAGATGAAGAAAAGAAAATATATTACTTTTTGGCTTCATTAAAATAACCTCTTCCAAACTTGGAGGAGATATTTTTAAAATTATGTCAGCTTTAAATACGAGTTCCTTTTCAACAATCTCAGCACCAGAATCAGAGTAATAATTATCAGGATAACTAATTGTATTTCCAGCACCAGATTCAACCAAAACTCTATATCCCATTTCGACCAATAAAGCTACAGTTTCGGGAGTTAATGCCAATCTCTTCTCAATAGTCTGATTCTCTTTTGGAATTCCAATAGTCAAAGAAACACCACTATGTTCTATCTTTGCCAGCAATTCTCTAACAATGAATTGACGTTTCTTTAGATCCTCATACATCATAGCTTATTATTTTTGATTTCTTTTACCATTCTATCAACAGTGATATCAATGTCTTCTTTTGAAGCAAGAAACTCAGTATCAAACAAAATATCTGCCCTAATATAAGATAATTCCCTTTCCGAAAGGTGTTCAGATATGAATGTAACTAAATCCCCATCCTTCTTTGATGCTACAATTGGTCGAATTGTTTTGGAAGCACGCAATCTGGAAGTCAACTCCTCGGGAGTAGCCCTAATATATATTGTTAATCCTGTTTTATTCATAAGCTCCATATTGTCATAAAAACAAGGAGCTCCACCCCCAGTAGAAATAATTACATCTTCTATTTCTGAAACTTCTTTTAAAGCACTATTTTCCAGCTTCCTAAATTGCTCCTCACCATATTCAGCAAAAATATCTGGTATAGTTTTATGATATTTACTCTCTATAAACTTATCCAAATCAATAAACCCAATATCCAAAACCTTAGCCAGCTTTTTACCAATGGTGGTTTTACCAGCTCCCATATATCCAATCAAATATATTCTTTTCATTACTTAGTTTTTACAACAACCTCCAATAAAAATAATTTGCATAGCTATTACACTATTTACATTAAAGGGGCAAACAATCGCATAAAAGACTCAGTAAACTTTTGCCATTTAGATCGTTTAGACCAACTTCGAAGCGATACAATACCTGAATTATGCTGATCTTCAACAAATAATCTCACAGCCTCCTCAGCAACATTTTTATCATAAATAAAAGCTTCAACTTCAAAGTTATGTTCAAAACTTCTAAAATCAAAATTTACAGAGCCGATTAACGTAAGAGAACTATCAAAAACCATCATCTTTGAGTGAAGAAATCCTTTATTATACATATATACTTTCACTCCCCCCAAAAGCATCTCTTCGAAGAAAGATTGAGAAGCAAGCTGAACTAAAGGAACATCGGATTTCTTTGACACCATTATTCTTACATCTAATCCTCTCTTGGCTGCAGCAATTAATGCTTGCGACATAGATTCGGGAGGAATAAAATATGGAGTTTGTATAAATATGCTTTTCTTGGCATCATATATTGCTTGCAACAAGCCATAAGATATTTCTTGCTCTTCACGTAATGGTCCACTATTAATTGTCTGGAGTGATATGTCTCCAAAACTTGGCAACTCAGGAAAATAATCACGAGAGGTTATAAGAGTTTGAGTAACAAAGTGCCACCCAATCAAGAAAACAGATTGCAACCCTTGAACACCTTTACCCTCTATTCTAATATGAGTATCACGCCAAGGCCCCCATTCAGTTCCGTCAACATATCTGTCTGCAATATTTATTCCACCTACATATCCAACTTGACCATCAATTACTACAATTTTTCTATGATTTCGATAATTTAGCCTTGAAGTAAATCTAGGAAAAACAAGCTTTAAGAATGGTTCAACTTCAATACCTGCCTTACGCATATCTTCCCAAAAAGACTCCTTGGTTCTACGCGAACCAAAACCATCATAAATTATACGGACCTCAACACCTTCAAGAGACTTTTTTATTAAAGTGTTCTTCAGCTTATTACCTATCTCATCATCTGCAAATATGTAATACTCAATATGAATATGTTTCTGAGCACATTCGATATCGGTTAATAAATCAGAGAATTTCTCAGCAGCATTTGTGAAAAACCTAACACTATTACCACCAAGCAAGGGGGTATTGTCAATATTTTTCATTAGACGAATCAGGTTTGCGTGTTCTTTGGGATATGCAAATGTTTCGAGAGTACCTATTTCATCAAGTGGTCGTCTCTTTAATTTATTATACATCCGTTTAGTGATAACCTGCCTCTTAGTAAAATCTTGTCCAAACGCTAGATACCATATTAATCCTACGAATGGAAGGAAAATTAGAACCATCACCCAAGACAAAGTCTTTAGCGGATCTTTATTTTCAGAAATCACAACAGTAATTACACTGACAATAGTCAGAAAATAAAGGACTTCCATAACAATAATCAGTGCAGCGCTCATCTCAATAATGTTTTATAATTTAACGATATTTAGTATCATCTATATCATTAATAATATTAAGATATGATTTGTATCTACTTTGACTTATATAGTGGTCTTCAACAGCTTTTATAACTGCACAGTCGGGTTCATTAATATGAAGACAGTTATTAAATCGGCACTTGCTAGACATCTTAAATATTTCAGGAAAATAATGAGACACCTCGTCAATCTCCATATCTATAGTGCCAAATCCCTTTATTCCAGGAGTATCTATTACAAAACCTCCTTCATCAAGCTCAATCATCTCTGAGAAAGTTGTAGTGTGCATTCCCATATTATGAAAATCCGACAAATCACCAACTTTAGTAACAATGTTTGTTTGTAGATGATTAATTATGCTCGACTTTCCAACGCCTGAGTGTCCGGCTAAAAGTGTGACTTTGTTTATTGTAAGATTCTTGATCTCAGATATACCTTCGCCCGTAATAATTGATGTTTTTAAACACTTATATCCAATAATAGTATATAGATTAATTAGAGCATTAACGTAATCCATATCGATATCATCATAGATATCAACTTTATTGAAAACCATACAGACTGGCACATTATATGCTTCGGCTGTGGCAAGAAATCTGTCTATAAAAACGGTTGTCGTCTCGGGTAGTCTCACAGTAATACTAAGCAGAGCCAAGTCTATATTAGCTGCAAGAATATGAGAATGTTTTGATAATTTGGAGGCTTTACGAACTATATAGTTTTTTCGATCTTCAATTTCTACTATATAGGCCATTGGGTCATCCTCTTGTTGCTCTATTAAAACACGATCTCCAACAACTACTGGACTAGTGCTACGAATACCTTTCAATCTGAAGTGTCCTTTGGCAGTGCAGAACACATCATTACCCGACTCAGTTCTTACAAGATATAAATTTCCAGTATTCTTTATTACAACACCTCTATGGCTATGAATCCCAAAAACGATATTGTGATCACTTGTTACAAGCTCCTCATTACCGTTTATGGCATCTTCTTTTTTTAAATTATGGTCACTCACCCTATTACACTGTAAGTATTTCCTTCTCTTTTTCTATAAATCTATCATCAATCAGTTTAATATATTTATCATGAAGTTTCTGAACTGAGGCCTCTGCATCTTTGCCAGAATCTTCGGGAAGACCATCTTTAACTGCTTTTTTGATATCATCTATTGCTTCACGACGAGAGTTGCGAACACTAATCTTTGCATCCTCCATCTCCTGTTTTGTTTGTTTCACAAGGCTCTTTCTTCGCTCTTCAGTTAATGGAGGAATACCTAAACGAATGATTTCTCCATTATTCTCAGGCATAATACCTAGATCTGAATCTATAATTGCTTTCTCAATAACTCTAAGCATATTCTTTTCCCAGGGTTGAATCACTATACTCTTTGCATCAGGCGTAGTAACCGAAGCGACATTAGATAAAGGAACATTTTCCCCATAATACTCTACCCAAATTCCATCAAGAATACGTGGATTTGCTCTACCCGCACGAATACGTGCAAATGTTTCTTCGAGAAATTCTAATGTCATAGACATCTTTTCCTCTGCATCTTTCTTAATTGTTGTAATATCCATATATTTTGTTTTTATTTTTTATAGTTTGAACAAAAATAGTGAATTATTTTTTATTACTAAAGCCTTATCATGTCCTATTAATAGGCAAATGGCTCTCACCATATTATATTCAGTCATTTATACATTAAATTGTTATACTAAAAGCTAGATACAACAATTAATTAGATAAATACCAATGTTCCTATATCATCGCCACTAAGCACTTTTTTTAGATTTCCATACGTATCCATATCAAAAACTACAATAGGCAAGTTGTTTTCTTTACACATTGTTGTAGCAGTAAGATCCATTACCTTCAGACCACGATTGTAAATTTCATCGAAGGATATCTCTTTAAATTTAACAGCAGAAGGGTCTTTCTCAGGATCAGCAGTATAAATACCATCAACCCTAGTTCCTTTTAGCATAACATCTGCCTCAATTTCAATTCCTCTGAGTGAAGAGGCAGTATCTGTAGTGAAAAATGGATTTCCAGTCCCGCCAGCAATTATAGCCACCTCTCCCCTCTCCAATGATTCAATAGCTTTCCACTTACTATATAACTCACCCACAGGCTCCATACGAATTGAAGTGAAAACATGATTTTTTTGTCCAATGGCAGTCAATGCCGAACTCAGAGCAAGGCTATTTATTACAGTGGCCAACATTCCCATCTGGTCTCCCTTCACACGGTCATACCCTTTGTCGGCACCACTTAGTCCACGAAAAATATTTCCACCTCCTATCACAATACCAATCTGATGACCTGAATCAACAGCATCTTTGATTTGCGATGCATATTCACTTAGTCGCACATCATCTATTCCAGATTGCTTATTCCCCATTAGTGACTCTCCACTAAGTTTTAGTAAAATCCTTTTGAATTGCATTATATTTATTTTTTTCAAATTATTATTATCTATATACTGTTCACAAAACTTATTTCCTTAAACGCATATGTTCGTAACTCTTCCTCACCATTTGCTTGCATTATTATATGACCTGATGGCATAACATTTATTATTTTTGCTAAAAACCTCCCACCCAGATCTTCAAACCAGTAAAAACCATCAGATCTGTAAAGTTCTTTCATATAGTTCTCTTTTAAAGATAACCAATCTATGCTAATCAAGTTCTTATAAAGTTTACAAAACTCATCCATAAATTGGATTAGCAAGATATTTCTGTCATAATTTTCATTGGTTATAATCTTTAGCGACACAGGATTAAGAAGAAATTCGGGAAAAATCTCCTGATTAACATTTAACCCTATACCAATAATTGAACTATCAATACTTTTCCCTATAAGATTATTTTCAATCAACACTCCCGCTATTTTTTTATCTCTCCAGTAAATATCATTAGGCCATTTAATCTTTATATCTTCCACATAGCCTGATAACACTTTTGACAGAGCAAGTGATACCATCTCAGAAATGACAAACTGCTCATTAGCCAAAATATATTTCGGGTATATTATAAAGCTAAAAAGAAGATTCTTCCCTCTTTCAGAGATCCAGCTATTTCCCATTTGGCCTCTCCCCTTTGTTTGTAGATCAGTTTTAACGACCATGCACTCATCTATATGCTTCTCTTGTATAAGATTTTTCAAATATAGATTTGTGGACTCTGTCTCCTCTAGATTGATTATCTTATAATTTTGACTCATTATATTCCCTCTGTTTTGATTTTGGCAATTTCTTCAACACCTCATCTACTGAATGATTTATCCATCTTTTCACTTCAGTGTCATCCATCTCACCAGTGATAATTATTGTGTTCCAATATTTTTTATTCATATGATATGCAGCCACCACAGACGAATATTGCATACGTAAATTCTGAGCCAACTCTGGATCACATTTAAGAGATATACTAAGAGTATCAGCTTCTAATGGTATTAGGGCAAACATCTTACCACACACCTTAATCACAAGCGTGACTTCATCAAACGGAGTTGTAGCCTCTGCTCCATGAATCGACAAACAATAATTGTATAAGTCCTCTACATTCATTTTATCAAAAGTGTATATATATTATATATTACGAGATATCAGGCAGAAAAGCATCATCAATATGATCTAACTCAAATCCTTTTCCATCCCATACTATACCTATGACATCAAACCTTGCTGGAGAATCAATATTGTTTTCAATTAAATAATGATTTGCAGCTTCAACCATTCTCTTTCTTCTACTCTTGCCCACAAAATCTTCGGGATTACCATACAATGCAGATGCTCGAGTTTTAACCTCCACAAATACAATATACGGGTCTATCTCTGCCACAATATCAATTTCATAACCATAAAATCTCCAGTTTCGATTCACTATTCGGTAACCCTTAGACATGAGATATCGAACAGCCTCATCTTCGCCTGCTTTACCTAATTCATTGTGTTGTGCCATAAAATCTTAATTAACACCTTAAATTACAAATTTATGCAATATTCCTTTCTTTAGCGTTAATTAATTTTGTTTTTTTGTATTCAGATTAGATTTAATGGAGTTAGAATTAATATATAGTGTTGAAATACTATGAGTGATATAAATAATTTTCGTAAAGGAATTCCGCCCAAGCGTACAAAAAAAGCAGAATTTGCTCTGAGTGAGGAAGAGCTAGAGGTGATAAACTTTTACTTGAAGAAATATAAGATAACAAACCGTTCTCGTTGGTTTAGAGAAACCATAATAAACCATATTCTCAAGAATATGGATATGGACTATCCAACATTATTCGAAGAAAACGAAATGAGACGATAACAAAATATGCAATATTATGCTGGATGACAACTATTTTATGAATCAAGCGCTCAAAGAGGCACAAAAGGCATTTGACAAAGACGAAGTACCCATAGGTTCGGTAGTAGTCTTTGATAATAAAATCATTGCCAGAGCTCACAACTTAGTCGAAACCCTTAACGATGTGACTGCACATGCCGAAATGCAGGCAATAACAGCTGCTGCAAACGTATTGGGAGGAAAGTACTTGTCAAAATGCACATTATATGTCACTCTTGAGCCTTGTCCGATGTGTGCAGGAGCTTTAGCTTGGTCTCAGGTCTCTCGAATTGTATTTGGAGCTATTGATGATAAACGAGGATTCTCAAAAATATCAGAAAATATTCTACATCCTAAGACCACCATAACATCAGGAGTTATGAATGATGAGTGTGCAGAAATAATATCAAAATTCTTTCAACTTAAAAGACATCTCTGATATAACTAATTCTGCGACAATATCAATTTTAAACCACACAACTATAATTCTGTCTATTCAAATAATAGGTGAATTAACAATCAATAAAAGATAAAATGAAAAAAGGAATAATCACTATATTAGCCCTTATAGTCTCGCTGACTATCTTTTCACAAAATTCTGACAAAGCCAAGGACATTTTAGACAAAGCGTATAGTACATACGAAAAGTCTAGTGGCATCAAAATTGAGTTTTCATTTGTGGCCGAAGAAGGAAAGACTGTTCAGATGCAACAAAAAGGTACAGCTATAGTCAAGGGTAATAAGTTTAAAATTGAAACTAATGATATTGAAACATGGTTTGATGGAAAGACCCAATGGGTATTGATGAAAGAATATAACGAAGTTAATATTAGCGAACCTTCAACAGAGGAAATCGCATCAATTAGTCCAACTGCTCTTTTTGGAATGTACAAAAATGGATATACATTTGGTTCGCCCGTATCAAAGACTATTAACGGAAGAATGGCAAGCCAAATTTTATTAACTCCGGCAAACAATCAGTCAGAATTCAAGAATATCGAAGTAGCAATCGACAACGAAAAGAATACTATCATTCAAGTAAAACTGGTACTTAAAAATGGTGTTAGCAATAAAATTGATATTACTAGTTATAACACAAATTTTAGATTCAATGATTCAGACTTTATATTAAATATAAAAGATTACAAAGATGCGGAAGTAATTGATTTGAGATAGGCGATTAATAAAAAGAACAAATCAATACTTTTCATTTAACTCAAATAGATAATTATAATATCACTTTTATGAAATAAAGAATAATCGTATCTTTGAACAAATTATTTATATCACAACCTTTACTTTATTCAAGTAAAGGTTTTTTTAAACATTAATTGTTATGAGAAATAAAGTACGTTGTTTGATTATCGGATCAGGCCCTGCAGGATATACTGCTGCAATCTATGCAGCCAGAGCAAATCTTGAACCAATGCTTTTTGAAGGACTTCAGCCTGGTGGCCAGCTAACCACTACAACTGAAGTAGAAAACTTCCCTGGCTATCCTGAAGGAATCACGGGTCCAGAAATGATGGAAGATTTAAAAAAGCAAGCTGCACGCTATGGCACTGAAATATATCCAGGCAGAGCCACATCCGTTGATTTTTCAAATAGACCATTTAAGGTTACTATTGACAAAGAGCACACTATTGAAGCCGACACAGTAATCATCTCTACTGGTGCAACAGCAAAATATCTGGGACTACCCGATGAAGATAAATATTCAGGTCAAGGAGTTTCGGCTTGTGCCACTTGCGACGGATTTTTCTATCGCAAAAAGAAAGTAGCTGTTGTGGGTGGTGGTGACACCGCTTGCGAAGAAGCAAGCTATCTGGCAGGATTAGCCGATAAAGTTTATATGATTGTTCGTAAAGACCACCTTCGTGCATCCAAGATTATGCAAGAGCGTGTTATGAATAATCCAAAGATTGAAGTCCTTTTCGAGCACAACACTATTGGACTATATGGAGAAAATGGAGTCGAGGGAGTACACCTTGTAAAACGAATGGGTCAACATGACGAGGAAAAAGTTGATGTTGCAATCGATGGATTCTTCTTGGCCATCGGACACACTCCTAACACTGATATTTTCAAGGATTATCTTAAATTAGACGAAACAGGATATATTAAAATACAAGATCCTACTTCAAAAACTAATATCGAAGGCGTATTTGCTGCCGGTGATGTTGCAGACACTCTTTACCGCCAAGCAGTAACTGCTGCTGGAATGGGATGTCGTGCCGCAATAGATGCTGAGAGATATCTTTCTGAGAAAGGCTTGTAATTAATTATAAACATTACATCAAATTAAAGCTACTGTACAAACAGTGGCTTTTTTTGTTCTTAATAACCTAGAAACATCATACCATTTCATTTCATCCAACAATTCAGAAATAACAAAATCACTCGGAGGCCTTCGAGTGAAGCTCACTGATTAAATAAAAACCATCAAGCATTATTCAAAATTATATATGGAATAATTAAATCCAAGTTTTGATACTCAAAATGTATAGTATAATTCTATTGTATTTGTCTTATACAGTAGAAATCTAGATGTGGATTTCTATCGTTCGTACCCTATACAGCACAAATCTACATGTAGATTTATACTGTTCGTGCTTTATACAATACAAATTCACATGTGAATTCTCATCATTCGTCTCTTATACAATAGAAATCAACTACCATAATCGTATATGATGGATATAAATATAGATAATAAATAATGCTGAATATATCTACCTAATATAGTGTATCATCATAATCAGACATTGTGTAAAGCAACCTTAGTCAGATTATAAAAAATTTATTCAAAGATATAATACCCAAAGACCAAATATTATTTTGACGAGCATACTTGCCTGAAATACTCAACAATTTCTACCTCCAATTGGGATTTTCCAATGGATTTAACAAAAAGAATATATCACAGAACAGACTTAACGTTTATTTAAATAAAAATTTCTTTAATGTCCGCATATTGTTGTAATTTTGTCAACAGTAAAAGAACATTCACATATTAAATAAACAACTTATTATGAGCTTTTTGACAAACGAAAAACTTACAATTGTCGGTGCAGCCGGCATGATTGGATCAAACATGGCACAAACTGCTGCTATGATGCGTTTAACTCCAAATATTTGTCTTTATGACCCATTTGCATTAGGACTTGAAGGAGTATCTGAAGAGATGCGTCATTGTGGTTTTGAAGGTGTAAACTTCACTTTTACTACTGACATCAAAGAAGCATTTACTGACACTAAGTATATGATTTCTTCTGGTGGTGCACCTCGTAAAGATGGCATGACTCGTGAGGATCTTTTGAAAGGAAATGCGGAGATTGCAGCTCAACTTGGTAAAGACATCAAATCATACTGCCCAGATCTAAAACATCTGACAGTTATTTTCAATCCAGCTGACATCACTGGTTTGGTTGCTCTAATACACTCAGGATTGAAACCATCATGCGTTACAACTCTTGCAGGACTAGACAGCACACGTTTGCAAAGCGAATTGGCTAAGCACTTTGGTGTAAACCAAAGCCAGGTTACCAACACACGCACTTATGGCGGACACGGTGAGCAAATGGCTGTGTTTGCATCAACTGCACAAGTTGACGGCAAGCCGCTAACCGACCTAATAGGAACTGATGCTCTTACCAACGAAGACTGGGATGCATTGAAAACTCGCGTTACTAAAGGTGGTGCAAGCATCATCAAATTGCGTGGTCGCTCATCATTCCAAAGCCCATCATACGTATCAGTAGAAATGATTCGTGCTGCAATGGGTGGCGAATCATTCCGTTGGCCTTCTGGCTGCTATGTTAATACTCCTGATTTCCCACAAATCATGATGGCTATGGAAACTGACATAACTAAAAATGGAGTAGTTATTAATGAAACTAAAGGTACTGATAGCGAAATGGCAGCATTGAAAGAGAGTTACTCTCACCTTGCAAAGCTTCGTGACGAAGTTATCCAAATGGGTATTATCCCAGCTCTTGCTGATTGGAAAACTGCAAATCCGAATCTATAGTAAAACTATACGTTATAAAATAAAAAACTCCGGAAGCTACTTCCGGAGTTTTTTTATGTCTGATCTAGTAATAACTATTACAATAAACTCCATGCTACTGTTA
>CAYFTB010000010.1:0-29092 GCA_964345875.1 uncultured Proteiniphilum sp. | reverse complement strand
AAGTAATGGATACATTTTTGTCAATGACCGACGAAGAGTTGGTTGCATTGTATGCTGAAGGCAATAACAAAGCGTTTGAAGTTTTATTTTCAAAGTATGAGCAGTCGTTGTATGGTTATATCATATACCTTGTAAAGAACAACGACCTAGCGGATGATATTTTCCAAGAAACATTTATAAAAGCAATTACCACAATTAAGAGAGGGCGTTATTCCGAGACGGGTAAATTCCGTTATTGGTTGTCACGTATTGCACATAACTTAGTGATAGATTATTTTAGGAATGAACAAAAACAAAATACGATATCTAACGATGAGTATGAATATGATTTGTTCAACAATGCTAGGTTTAGTGAGGATAATGTGGAAGTTAGTATTGTGAAGGAACAAGTGCTTTCTGATGTGAAAAGAATAATAGACACACTTCCACACGTTCAACGTGAAGTGTTGAATATGAGGTATTATAAAGATATGAGTTTTAAAGAAATTGCAGACATGACGGGTGTAAGCATAAACACTGCTCTAGGACGAATGAGGTATGCAATCTTGAATATGCGTAAATATGCTGAGGACAACAGTATGATCTTATCGATTAACTAATAAGTATAGAAGAAATATTAGATTAGTTACATTATTATTTGTAATATGTGATAACTATAATAATCATTGCTATAGCTTTATATAGTGATGATTATTGTATTATATTGACTCTTATTCTAGTGCTATTTGTTTCAATATATTTGTTTATCTAAAAGTCATAACCTTAAAACATCTAAAATCATAACAACACAGTTTTTAATATCATAGAAATGTGTTATTTTTGTTGTGGATTTTATAATGATTATAAATTTCAAAATACATTATATAATTCAACAATTTGTCTAAAAGAAATAACTAAATAAATCAATTTGAAAAATGAAAAGAAATCTTTTTTATGTACTATTGACATCAATAGTTGTATTTGCAACTTCATGTGGAAATCTTAAGCCACTGTCGCAGTCCAATTTCAAGGCTACGCCATCTCCACTTGAAACAGTGGGCAATGATGTGCCAGTAACTGTGAATGGAACATTCCCCGAAAAATGGTTCAAAAAGAAAGCTAAGGTTAAAATCACTCCTGTACTAAAATATGATAATACAAAAGAGTCATATGCTGAATCACAAAACTTTCAAGGTGAAAGTGTTTCTGGTAATGCAATAGAGGTTCCTTATAAAAGAGGTGCTAATTTTAATATGACTTTCAATTTCCCCTTTCAACCTGAAATGTTGAGTTCAGAACTATATTTGAGATTTGATGGGAAAGTAAAAAATAAAAAATCAAAACTTCCTGATGTGAAAGTTGCTGATGGAGTTATCGCAACTTCTGCTTTGGCCAGTGCACAGTCTACAGCTCCTTCTGTAGCTGATGATGGTTTTCAACGTATTATTAAACAAACTCAGGACGCAAATATTCATTTCGTAATTCAACAAGCAAATCTTCGTTCTTCAGAATTAAATAAATCTGATATTGAAGCATGGAAAAAGAGAATTGAAGAGGCTTTTAAAGATCCAAAGCAAAACTTGGATATTGAAATCTCTGCATATGCTTCTCCTGATGGAGGGTTGAATCTTAACGAAAAACTAGCTGCAGAGCGTGAAAAGAATACAACTAAATATCTTGAGTCTGAACTAAAGAAAAGAAACATCAATACTGGTGTTAATGCAAGATATACAGCTCAAGACTGGGAAGGATTCCGTCAACTTCTTGAAGCTTCTAATTTGCAAGATAAAGATTTAGTATTACGTGTGCTTTCTATGTATCCAGACCCAGAGACTCGTGAACGTGAGATAAAAAATATTTCTGCGGTATATGGTGATTTAGCTGAAACAATCCTTCCTCAATTGCGTCGTTCAAGACTAATCGCTAATATTGAACTTATTGGTAAGTCGGATGATGAAATTATGGATTTTTGGAGAAATAATCCTAAGGGTCTTACTGTAGAAGAACTATTGTATGCAACAACAATCACTGATGATAAAAATGATGTTGAAAAAATTTATCAATATGTTACTGTAAACTTCCCACAAGATTACAGAGGCTGGAACAACCTAGGTACTTCTTATTATAAGCGTGGTGATTTTGACTTGGCAAAACAATCAATTGAGCGTGCAGCTACTGTTAGTCCAAATGCAGCTGAGGTGAAAGTAAATAAAGCATTGTTCATGTTAATGGATGGAGACACTCAATCAGCAAAAACATTGCTAGGAGGTGCATCTCAAGCTAATAACCTTGATGCAGCAATGGGATTACTTAATATAATGGAGGGTAATTATAATCAAGCTGCTGATGTTATGAAAGATGTACAATCTAATAACGCAGCTCTTGCACAAATACTAGCAAACAACTATATTGGTGCTGAAAATATCTTGAAATCATTGAAAAATCCTGATGCATTGTCATACTACTTATTAGCAGTTATTGGCTCAAGAACCAATAATTTTAATGATGTATTGTCTAATCTTCGCTCAGCAATCACAATGGATAAGAGCTTAATGAATAGAGCTCTTAAGGATATGGAGTTTGCAAAATATAAAACTAACGTGGATTTCTTGTCTCTACTAAAATAACAGATATTTGAAGTTCGATTATAAAATATTTTGAGATAAAGGAGTCGCTCGAGAGGGCTACTCCTTTTTTGTATGTTAGGCATGTTTTCAATAGTTACTTTATGGGTATAGTAGTAGGTAAGTATTAGAGACTGGGAAGTATGTTGTGAACAGCTGGAAATTATGTAATTATAAAATTATTTTCAATGAATAATAAAACTAAAGAATACTGGGAGATTTTTCTCTTGTTTTTCAAGCTAGGTGCTTTCACTTTTGGTGGTGGCTATGCTATGATACCGCTGATTAGAAACGAAGTTGTGAGTAAGCGAGGTTGGATTGAAGATGAAGAGTTTATGGATATGCTTGCACTAGCTCAGTCGGCTCCTGGTCCTATTGCGCTTAATACAGCTCTGTTTGTGGGTAACAATCGATTAGGGTTTAAGGGTAGTTTGTTGTCTGGTTTGGGTGTTATTATACCTTCATTTGTAATAATATTGATAATTGCAATTTTTCTTGTACAGTTTAAAGAAAACCCTATTGTAGAAAGGATTTTTAAAGGTATACGTCCTGCTGTAGTCGCACTGATCGCAGCACCTCTGTTTATATTGGGTAAGAGTGCGAAAGTCAATAAAAGTAATGTTTGGATTCCCGTTGTAGTTGCTTTATTGGTGTGGCTTTTGGGTGTGTCTCCTATATATATAATTCTGTGCTCAATAGTTTTAGGATTGTTGTATAGATTTTATATTCGCAATTTATTAAAAAGAAAATAAGTTTGTTTTTTACTATGTCTATTATTCAATTATATATCCCATTATTTATTTCCTTTTTTAAGATTGGACTATTTGGTTTCGGTGGTGGATATGCTATGTTACCTCTAATTCAAATGGAGGTGGTGGATAATCATCAGTGGATTACTGTTTCTGATTTTACAGATATTGTGGCTGTATCTCAAACTACTCCGGGACCAATTACTTTTAATGCAGCAACATACATTGGCTATACATCTGTTACCAACTCTGGTTTTTCAACTGCAGAAGGTGTTCTAGGCTCGGCAATATGTACTCTTGCAGTAAGTCTGCCTTCATTAATAATAATGACATTAATTTTTATCTTCTTCGTCAAGTTGAATAAGAATTCATGGATGCAATCAGCACTTAGTTTGTTAAAGCTCTCTGTTATTGGGCTTATTGCTTCGGCTGCCTTGTTACTTATCAATGATTATAACTTTATTGATTATAAAAGCTGGATAATATTTGGTGCAATTTTTATTGCATCACTCAAGAAAGTTGATCCCATATTACTAATAATTGTGTCGGGCGTTGTGGGACTTGTACTTTATTAATAGACGATAGTTCTATCTAAGAAATATTTTCAATAAGTATTGTTCCTTTAAATTAGCTCGAAAATACTTTTTTTGATACAAAATACTTTCAAATACCATTAAAACAGTTTTTAGTGATACAAAATATTTTATAATATCATTGAAAATGCTTTTTTCGATAAAAAACATTCAATTTTATCATAAAAATCGTTTTTTGAGTATTTAAAAATTTCATTTTAATGTTTCATGGACTTTTTTGGATATTTAAATTCTCATTTTAACATCTCATGGGATTTCGACCATTTTAAAAAGTCAAATCGGTCGAAATAGATAGGATTAGGTTGAGCTGATATTAATCATAAATTTCAGAATAATTTTCTTTCACTCGATTATATTTGTAGATGGTCAATATCCAAGTATCCTAAATCTACAATACGAAATCAATATAAATCAAACATAATTTCTTACTTTTGTCAAATCAATTAAGGCCAAGTTGCTGAAAACAATTTGAGATGCAAAATATAGATATAAAGAGATATATATTTTTGATACTATTATTATTGATGCTTACACAGGCCCTTTTTTCTCAGCAAGAAAAGGTTAAAACTGTAAATAGTGCCATGATGATTGGATTGGGGCATATTTCTCTAATGGATACATATCTTTCGCCTCTGGAATACAGCGGAACAAATATTTCAATCTTCAATGAGAGATTTAG
Source organism: uncultured Proteiniphilum sp. (assembly GCA_964345875.1). Lineage (GTDB taxonomy): Bacteria > Bacteroidota > Bacteroidia > Bacteroidales > Dysgonomonadaceae > Petrimonas. The sequence goes on along the minus strand of CAYFTB010000010.1, from coordinate 24,468 downwards.
CAATACTGGACTTATTAATGATAAATTATTGCTTAGGCAACAATTCTATATAAAAACAGCATTTACTAAAAATCCAGCTTCTACTTCATCAGAGTATTATGGTGATATTTCGTATAATGTTTTAGGTTTATATCCCGTATTTAAGAATAATAAATTTAAACTTCTTGGCGGTGGAGGAATTGATGCATTATTAGGTGGAATTTATAATGTAAGGAATTCTAATAATCCAGGGTCATTAAAAACTTCTCTCAATATCGAGTTGGCGGCAATGGCAATGTATAGCTGGAGGAACTTAACTTTTAGATGGCAGATGTCAATGCCCATTGTTGGTATGTTTTTTACTCCAGCATATGGACAATCATATTATGAGATTTTCTCGTTAGGAAATGATAAGGGAACGGTGCATCTATCATCCTTTAATAATTATGTTGCTTTTAAAAATTATATAACGGTGGATATTCCTATTAACAATATTACCGTTAGAACTGGGTATGCCGGAAATTATTATAAAACAGATGTGAACAATCTTTACACTAAAATAGATTCCCATCAGTTTGTTTTAGGTTTTGTTGTTGAGTCCCTTAACTTTGGTGGACGAAAAGTAAAGAATTCGCAACTTATTGAAAGTGTTTATTATTGATGTTGGTAAAAACCACCATCAACCAAGTTGAAATTTCCGAAATCAGTCGGAAAATCATTCAAAAATCAAATTAATATGAAATATAATTTTGACGAAATTGTAAATCGAAAAGATACAAATACAATTAAGTATGGTAAATTAAAAGAGATCTTTGGCAAAGAAGATCTTATTCCTTTGTGGGTAGCAGATATGGATTTCTTGTCGCCTACTGAAGTAACTGATGCAATGATAGAAAGAACCAAACATGGCGTTTTTGGTTATACATTTCCATCCGAAAAATATTATCAGTCAATAATAAGCTGGCTGGGGCGCCGTCACGATTATAAGGTGCAGCAAAACGAAATAACTTTTGTTCCGGGAGTTGTAAAGGGATTTGCTTTTGCAATGGATGCATTCACCAATGAGGGTGATTCTGTTATCATACAGCCACCAGTTTATCATCCATTTAATTTAGTGACTAAAGCTCTTAACCGAAAGGTTATAAATAATCCATTGGTTTATGAAGACGGAGATTATCGTATTGACTTTGATGATTTAGAACAAAAAATCAAAGAGTCTGGAGCAAAAATGCTAATATTTTGTAGTCCACACAATCCAGTTGGCAGAGTTTGGAGTAAAATAGAGTTGGAAAAACTTGCTGAAATTTGCTTTGATAATAATGTGTTGGTGGTTTCAGATGAAATTCATTCAGACTTTGCTCTTTATGACAACAAACATCTTCCATTTGCAACCGTTTCTGAAAAAGCTAGAAATAATAGTATTACGCTTATGGCTCCAAGTAAAACTTTCAATATTGCAGGTATTGTGAGTTCGTTTGCTGTGATACATAATCAAGATATTCAGAAGAAATATTTAGGATTTCTATCACCTAGAGAATTAGATAAAGGAACTATAGACGCATATGTAGCCACAGAAGTAGCTTATAATCATGGAGAAACATGGCTTAATGAAGCTATTGCTTATATTGAAAGTAACATAGAGTTTGTAAAGGGATACTTAGCAAATAATATTCCACAAATTAAAGTGGTTAATCCCGAGGCAATGTTTCTGTTGTGGTTAGATTGTCGCAACTTAGGTTTAAGTCAGGATAAGCTTGTAGATTTGTTTGTAAATAAGGCTAATCTTGCATTAAATAGTGGAACCATGTTTGGAAAAGAGGGTGAGGGATTCATGCGTCTTAATATAGGCACACCTCAATCGGTACTAAGAAAAGCTATGGATAATTTATACAAAGCTATAAATAACTAAAACTATTTTATTTGGTCATTGTTAAGACTAGTAATCAATATGTAAATATCAATCAATTAATATATTAATTTATGAAGATTTCAGACAGTAAATATGTAACTGTTACATACGACCTATACGTAGGAGAAGGTGATGAGCGTGAGCTTATGGAGAGTGCAACACTAGACCAGCCTCTTGAATTCATTTTTGGAACAAACTCAATGATTAAATCATTTGAGGATAATCTGTATGGACTAACTCAAGGTGATAAGTTTAAGTTTACAATTGAGCAGGAGGATGCTTACGGAGAATATGATGAATCAAGAATAGTCGATTTGCCTAAAGAAGTTTTTGAAGTCGAAGGTAAAGTAGATGAAACGATGCTTTTTGAAGGCAATACTTTGCCAATGATGGACACTGATGGCAACAGACTAATGGGTTCTATCATTTCTATAACTGATGATGTGGTTACTATGGACTTTAATCACCCTTTGGCTGGTGAAACTCTTCATTTTGAAGGAGCCATTGTAGATGCTCGTGAAGCATCGGCAGCCGAAATTGCAGCTCTTACTGCAGGTGGTAGTTGCGATTGCAGTGGTGGTGGATGTGGATGTAGTGAAGGACATGATCATGATCACGATCATGAAGATCACCATCATGGCCATGGATGTGGTGGAGGATGTTCTTGTTAAGAAGTTAGACTTAACATATAATGTATGCGATAAACTCATGATGAAATATTAATTTTGTCATGAGTTTTCACACTAAAACAAACTCTTATGCAACTTTTATCTAGTTTATCTCTTCCTATCAATAATCCAACGGTTCAATTTCTGATACTATTTATTATTGTATTCTTTGCGCCAATTATTTTCAATAAAATACGAATACCTTCTCTAATAGGTCTTATCATAGCGGGTGCTGTTATAGGACCTTTTGGACTGTATTTGATGTCGCGAGATAGTAATATGATAATGCTTGGTAATGCAGGACTATTGTATATAATGTTTTTGGCTGGGATAGAAATTGATGTTGAGGAGTTTAAGAAGAATAGTTCTAAAAGTCTTGTATTTGGGCTTATTACCTTTACGATACCTATGGTTTTAGGTTTTTTTGCAGGTCATTTTTTGTTGAATCTTAGCATAGTGTCATCAGTATTGTTGGCAAGTATGTTTGCATCACACACTCTGATTGCCTATCCTTTAATAAGTAAATTAGGGGCTGGCAAAAATAGGGCAGTGACCATTACAGTAGGAGGAACCATGATAACTGATACTTTGGCTTTGCTTGTGCTTGCTGTAATTTTGGCAATGCATCATGGTAAAGTGGATGCTATTTTCTGGACAAAGCTATCTGTGTCTATTATTGTTTTTGCACTAATAATAGTGTTTATGTTTCCTATATTGGCACGCTGGTTCTTCAAAAAGAGCAGTGATAGCACATCGCAGTTTATTTTTGTTATTTCGATGATTTTCCTTGGCGGTTTTCTGGCAGAACTGGCTGGAATTGAGGCAATCATTGGGGCATTCTTAGCTGGGTTGTCACTCAATAAACTTATTCCATCTGTGTCTCCTCTGATGAATAGAGTAGATTTTGTGGGAAATGCAATATTTATACCTATTTTTTTGATAAGTGTTGGTATGCTTATCAATTACAGGGCTTTTGTAACGGGCTTAGAAACTATTAAAGTAGCTGTTGTAATGACCGTTGTTGCGATTGTTGCAAAATATCTTGCCGCATGGCTCACACAAAAGATTTATGGATATACAAAAGCTGAGCGTAAGCTTATATTTGGCTTAAGCAATGCTCAGGCAGCTGCAACATTGGCTGCTATCACTGTTGCACATAGTGTGGGATTGTTAGATGATACCATTCTTAATGGCACGATTGTAATGATTCTTGTGACGTGTACTATTGCTTCATTTAGCGCCCAAAAAGGTGCTGTTGAAGTGGTGATTGAGGGTGGGGAGTTACAAGCGGAGAACTCAGCCCATGATGAGCGTATATTGATTCCTGTAGCTAATAAAGATACCATGAGAGATTTGGTGGAACTTAGCTTAGTGATGAAGTCAAAGGCAAATGTTGAAAATGTATATGCCCTAAATATTATTAGAAGCACAGAAGTAAATCCACAAGTGGAAAAAGATGCGAATAAGTTATTGGATGAGGCAGTAAAGCTTGGTGCTGGTGCCGAAACTATCATTAAACCACTTAAAAGATATGATATGGATATTCCGTATGGTATCTTGGGAGTAATTAAGAAGTATAATATCACAGACTTGGTGATGGGATTGCATATTAAGCAAGAGCTTTCGGAGTCATTTTTAGGCAATATGGTAGAAAAAGTTTTGAATAAAACTGACACTACCACAATTATATACAAGGCAATACAACCACTTTCCACGGTAAAGAGACGTTTGGTTATTATTCCTCCATTTGCTGATTTGGAAATTGGTTTTCCGTTTTGGTTGAGTAAGGTGTGGAATATTGGGCGTAACTCTGGCACAAAGATTAGTTTTTATGCCAATTCTCATCAGCTTGACAAGCTTAAGGGTATCCATAAAATTCATCCTATAGATGCAGATTTTCACTTGTTTGATGATTGGAATGACTTTCTTGTATTGTCCAAAGAGCTAAAGAAAGATGAGAGTTTGGTCATTATAATGAGTAGATTGAGAGAAAGATCATATCATGAAACAATGAAGAGAATTCCTGATCTATTAAATAAATATTTTAAAGATTCAAACTTCATGTTGATATATCCAATCCAATCTGCTTTATCTGAGGGCTATCATAGTGATATGACTAATGCATCGGTGCAGTCTTCGTTGAGCAATTTAGGTGGATTTGGGCAGACAGTGGTTTCAATGACAAAAAAATAGAAGATTATATTATAATATAAATGAATACTTTAGGAAATATATTTAGACTTACTTCGTTTGGCGAATCTCATGGCATGGCTGTGGGAGGAGTTATAGACGGATGTCCAGCTGGAATTGAACTCGACTTTGATTTTATTCAGAGTGAGCTGGATAGACGTCGTCCAGGCCAATCAAGAATTACAACACCTCGTGTGGAAGCTGATAAAGTAGAGTTTTTATCGGGAGTTTTTGAGGGTAAAACAACGGGTGTTCCAATAGGCTTTATGGTTAAAAACCAAAATCAGCAATCGTCTGATTATAATAACCTGAAGGATGTGTTTAGACCTTCGCACGCTGATTACACATATGCAAAGAAGTATGGTTATCGTGATCATCGTGGTGGTGGACGATCATCGGCTCGCGAAACAATTGCCCGAGTAGTGGCAGGAGCTATTGCAAAATTATATTTAAAGCAACAAGGTATTTCGGTGGTTGCTTATACCTCGCAGGTTGGACATATTAAACTTGAACAGGATTATAAAAGCCTTGATTTATCAAAGATTGAGGATACTGCTGTACGTTGTCCTGACATTGAAAAGGCTGAGGAGATGATTCAGTTGATTAAAGAGGTACAATATAAGGGAGATACTATTGGCGGAGTAGTTACATGCGTTATCAAAGGTGTGCCAGTGGGCTTGGGTGAACCCGTTTTTGGAAAACTTCATGCAGCTTTGGGTAGTGCAATGTTGAGCATTAATGCAGTAAAGGGTTTTGAATATGGGCATGGATTTGATGTTGAAAAAACTGGATCAAAACTTAATGACCCCTTTTATGATGATAATGGTGTGATAAGAACTCGCACAAACAACTCAGGTGGTATTCAGGCAGGAATTTCAAACGGTGAGGATATATATTTTAGAACTGCTTTTAAACCTGTGTCAACAATATTGATGGAACAAAATACGGTTGATGTTGAAGGTGTTAATACTCTAATAAAGGCTAGAGGCAGGCACGATCCATGTGTATTGCCGCGAGCCGTACCCATAGTGGAAGCTATGGCTGCAATGGTGATTATGGATTACTATTTGCTGAGTAAGAAATAAGTTACATTTAAATATTAGTTTTAGGATTTTGAGACACATTTTCATGTGTCTCTCTTTATGTTGCAACGTTGGCGTTGTGAAAAGATAAAAATTAAATAGATACGGTGAGTTTAGATAATCAAGAAAAGTTAGCTATTCGTGACTTTACGAAGGGTGGAATTTTTAAGCAATTGATAAAACTTGCAATGCCTATTATGGCTGTAAGTTTCATACAGATGACTTATACAATGGTGGATATCATTTGGATTGGTCGTTTGGGTAGTAAGGCTGTTGCAGGAGTGGGGTCAGTGGGTTTGTTGATGTGGATGATGAATTCGTTTGCATTGTTATCAAAAGTAAGTGCAGAGGTCTCAATTGGTCAGTCGATTGGCGCAAAGCATATGGACAAGGCAAGAATATATGCATCTCATACTACCACAATTGCTCTTATAATGGGAGTGGGATTTACTCTCTTATTCTTAATGTTTCCTCAAACTGTTATATCATTTTTTAAACTTGAAAGTGATATTCATTTGATTGCTGTGGATTATCTTAGGTTGGCATCGCTGGGTATTACAATTATTTTTTTGATTCTCAATTTTTCGGGTATTTATATCGGCTCAGGTAGGAGCGATATTCCATTTTATTTTAATGCAATAGGATTGGTGGTGAATATTATTCTTGACCCATTATTAATATTTGGCTTGGGCTTCTTTCCAAAGCTTGGTACGCAAGGGGCTGCTGTGGCAACTGTTTTTTCGCAAACAATTGTGTTGGGACTTTTTATTTGGCATCTACGAACAAAGAAGGGAGCTTTGGGTCGCTTCTCATTTTTGATGAAGCCTAGAAGAAGTTACACTATTAATATATTGAAATTAGGAGTTCCAGTGGCTGCAATGAATGTTTATTTTTCGTTGATTAATATGAATCTTACTCGTATTGCATCTATTCATGGAGGACACTTGGGGGTTACAAGTCAGACGACAGGTGGTCAGATTGAGGGAATAACTTGGAATAGCTCGCAGGGATTTGCTACTGCGCTTGGTAGCTTCGTGGCTCAAAACTTTGGAGCGGGACGTGTTGATAGGGCTAGGAGGGCCTACCGATATACTTTGTATGCAATGACAACTTTGGGTGTTGGAGTTACGGCTGTATTTATGTTATTTGGCAATGAAATATTTTCAGTTTTTATTCCCGAAAGGGATGCTTGGCTGGCTGGTGGAGAATATCTTTATATAATGGCTTTTTCTCAAATATTTATGATGCTTGAATTGACAACTCAAGGAATGTTTAATGGACTTGGAAGAACCACACCACCTGCAATCATAAGCATCGTGTTTAATACAGTTCGTATTCCATTGGCTATAGCGTTGGCAATACCGATGGGAATTAGTGGCGTTTGGTGGGCTATCAGTATTTCATCGTTTTTTAAGGGAGTGGCGTTGGTGATGTGGTATTTAATAGTGCAAAAAAAACTACTGGGTAAATAGCCTTTATTTTTAACAAGCAGTATTCTTTTTATTTCTATCTTTGTTACAATAAAAAATTTTAATCTCTATTTTTTTATAAAACTATGGGAGCTATTTACAGGCTGTCAATTATATCTACAATACTAATCATAACAATATCTTGCTCCTCGCTCAAATCGAGTGGACGTAATGAGCAAATGGTTCTGATAACAACCACCGAAGGAGATATAAAGATAAAACTATATAATGAAACACCATTTCATCGGGATAATTTTAAGAAGCTAGTTAAGTCTAAGTTTTACAACGATGTTCTATTTCATCGTGTCATAAGCGAGTTTATGATTCAGACAGGTGACCCAGACTCTAAAAAAGCAGAGAAAGATGTTCTTTTGGGTAGTGGCAGTGTAGGATACACTATTCCTGCCGAGTTTAGAACTCCTTACATATATCACAAGAAGGGTGCTTTAGCCGCTGCTCGTATTGGAGATAATGTTAATCCTCAAAAAGATTCTTCAGGTAGTCAATTCTATATCGTTGTTGGTAAAACATATACTGATCAGCAATTAGATATTATGCAGCGTGATAAAACAGCCAAGTATTCGATACCAGATGATGGTAGTAACTTGCGATATCTATTTAGTGAACAAGCTAGAAATGATTATAAAACAGTAGGTGGCACACCCAACTTAGATGGAAATTATACCGTATTTGGTGAAGTAGTAGAGGGACTCGATATTGTGGAGAAAATATCTGTAGTGGAGACTAATAACTCTGATAGACCGCTAGAAGATATAAAAGTGGTGAAGATGAAGTTAGTCAGAAAATAGTATCTTATACATATTTACAGCATAAATAAGGAAGCACAATAAATGAAAACGAAAAATATGCCAGTTGATTTTGTAGTTACATGGGTTGACATGGATGATCCAAAATGGAAAGAGAGTTTTGGGAAATATACAGGAAAGATAGATAATACTAAAAATGAATTATCGGAGGCTCGATTCAGAGATTATGGACTACTTAAATATTGGTTTAGAGGTATAGATAAGTTTGCCCCCTGGGTTAGGTATATACACTTTGTGACTTGTGGACAAAAACCTGATTGGCTTGATGAAACTAATCCTAAATTAAAGCTAGTTAATCACGAGGATTTTATTCCATCAAAATATACTCCCGTTTTCAATTCAAACCTTATTGAGATATATATGCACAAAATACCAGATTTGTCTGAGCATTTTGTTTATTTCAATGATGACTTTTTTATAATTGATGATTTGCCCCAGGAACGTTTTTTCAAAAACGGATTGCCTAATGATATTGCCACATTTAGAACTAATTGGGGTCTTTCGCAATTCGAAAAAATGCTTCGCAACAATATACGATTGATAAATAAGCATTTTGATAAGAAAGAGGTTCAGAGAAGAGATCACGACAAATGGTTTCACCCATCTTATGGAAAGAGAAAGAGATTGAATCATTTGCTTAAACCATACGACAAGTTTATAACTTTGAGGACGCCACATAATGCGCAGCCATTTTTGAAATCAACTTTCGAGGATGTATGGGATAAATGTGGTGAGGAGCTAAGGGAGATGTCTACTCATAGATTTAGAAGTAATCATGATTTAACCCCCGAGTTATTTAAAACTTGGCAGATATGTAGCTCTAACTTTAATCCGTACAATACATATCAAGATACTAAGATGTTTCCATTGCTTATCAGGTCTAAGCAAGCTATCGAAGCTGTACGCAACCAATCATATAAACTAGTGTGTCTGAATGATAATGTGCATGTACGAAATTACGATAGGGTCTTAGAAGATCTAAAAAGTTCATTTAATTCTATTTTACCCGAAAAGTCTAGCTTTGAAAAATACTAAGTAAATGCCATATAATCAACTTATTTCAGTTATTATTCCTGCATTCAATGCAGATATATATATAGCTCAATGTATTGAATCGATACTGTGTCAGAGCTACAAGTTTTTAGAGATTATAGTTGTGGACGACGGATCAACTGATAAAACAGTTGAAGTTGTTGAACAGTATGACGTGAAACTAATTAAGCAACATAACAAGGGTGTATCTGCTGCTAGAAATAGGGGTATAATGGAAGCACGAGGTGAATACATTCACTTTATGGATGCAGATGATTATTTAAACCTGCATTTTTATGAAAGACTTATATCTTCGTCTATTATGACCGACGCTGATGTGGCTTGTAGTGGTCTTTTTCATGAACGACTGCCTTCACTATCTAGAAGCTTCAATGAGTTGATTCTTTTATCAAACTTAGAAGATAAAATGCTTATAACAAATGTGGTAAATGAAGGATACTCAGTTAAGTTTTTAATTAAAAAGACTCTTTTGGATGAATTTAATCATACATTTGATGAAACCCTGTCTGTAGGGGAAGATATGGTCTTTACATTTAAATTGATTTATTGGGCAAATAGAATAGTAACAGTACCCGATGCTACATACTATTATAAAAATAGACCTCATTCAATAATGACATCAGGAGGTAAAGTCGGAAAAGTAAACAGAAAACTAATAATAAAAAGGACTAGTAAAATTCGTGATGAATTTGCAAGATTAAATAATATACCAATTGTATCACGACCTAAATTTAAAGATATCAAATATAAGCTGTTTGGATTTATACCAATATTGACAAAAAGATACTTTGATACTGGAAGAATAAGGTGGTATTTGCTTGGAGTTGTTATTTTGCAACAAAAAGCTAAATAACAAAAAGATACTACTTTTCAAATGATGACTTCTCGGGAAACAGAGTTTTAAGAAAAGGTTTAACTCTTGCTCTATCTTCATCAGTGGCGTGTTCTGTATCATTGATACAAAACAATTTAGGATTGTATTTAAGAATAAATTTCATAAAGTCATCTCTATGTAGTTTTATTCTTAGTGACTCTTTTCTATTCACATATTTAATAAATCCCACTTTATTTATTATCATTTCATGACTAATAATGGTTCTATGAATATCACTAGGATCTCTAAAGTGGTTACTAAAAGTGGGTTTTAATTCTTTTGCATATTTAGATTCTACAATTTCTTTGAAGAAACTCTTCAAAAAAGAATCAATATTATGATGTGAAGCTCCAATTATCTCATGATTGTTCTTTTCTTTAACTTGGCTTATTGCATTCTCAACAGCTAGTCTATAGTTGCTTTTTTTTACTTTGAGCCTTTTTGTAAGAATGTTCTCAAATTTCTGAAATAGATTAAACTTTAATCTTACATATGGATATTTATTGTCCTTGAAAAAGAAAGAGGGTACAACATCTTTAAATAAGAACGTATCATCATTAGCATATAGAAAATGCTCTGATAATCCTGGTGCTTTATAAATAAAGTATTCAATTATACTGGAATTGAAACAGGGCAATGCTTCGGGAGGTAATATATCTTTGTGGTCAATTATTTTTACTCTAGGATTATTCGTATCTATCCAGATAGGTGTCTGGTTGTCAGTTATTATAAATATATTGCGAATCCATGGAGCATGTTTTTCTATAGAACGAAGCGAGTATTTTAGTTCATCATTGTTTTCATATCGTCCTTTTAGTTCATGTGTAGGACGATTAGTTTTTTCTAGCATTAAATTTCTTTTTTCTATCCATTCTGGATCACTTCCATCTACCCATATATATACAAGATCCACATCGATATTGTTTGTATTACTCATTATAACTCGTGTTCTAAATTTGTTATTTATACAATCTTTGTCTTTACTGCAAAGTTATCTAAAAGAAACGATTTTTTGTTCATCTTATGATAAAAGAGAGAGTAAATACCTTTTGATGTTTCTTGAATTTTTGAACTATGAGTATTTGGGAAAAAATAAATTTTATCAAAAACTCATTTTCAACTATCATGGCAAAATAAAACCTGAAAAATTAGTGATTTCAGTACATAACTTTTGAATAAAATATGTTGTGGAGGTTCGTATGGCACGTGACGGCAGAATAAAATATGTTGTGGAGGTTTGTCCGTGACGTAACGGCGGGTTTTTTAGGGCGTTTTTATAGGTGAATTTGCAAATTTTATATGTGTTTTCGATAGTATATGTTATCTATTGTGAAATATGTGCATATCTTGAAGTATTTTGATGAAAAAATGATGTGATGATGACATTAAATGATGAGTTTTTATGTCTCCGTGACGTGACGGCAAAACAAAAACTTTTGTGGAGATGTTTCCGTGATATGATTTTTACTTTAACATTTATGTTTGTTAACTAAAAGGCTGTTTTTTAGGAAGAAAATGGAGTGAGTTTATGTTAACGGGAGTGTTTGGACTCATAAATAGGGATGAATTTATCAAAACATTACATCAAATGACTACTTATTCAGTTGTTTTTATACATCCAGCACATCACGGCACCGTTAACATTTGAGTTTTAACAATTTTGATATTTGCTCAATTGTATGATTATTAGTGTTATTGTATTAGTATACACCTTGTGGTTGGTGTATTGTTAAATATTTAACAATGTGTATTTGTGATAATTGTGAATAATAATAAATTCGACTTTGTCCTTATAATTCGAAGGCAACTTTAACTCCAATATATTTAAAATTGAGTTTTTGGAAGGATGCGAAAACTGCTGCATTAGCTTTCTTAAAATACTTATTTCCTATTCCATATCCAATTTCACTATAAGACTTAATGTGGGGGGTATATAGTTGGCTAAAGTATAATCTTTCGCGATTAATATATTCTGATATAATGGGGATGTTTCTCAAAATCAGGAAGGGTGTTTCTATCATCATATGTGCCTGTATGTATTTGTCGGATGCATTATATAACTGTCGATTTAGAAGATTGAACGATCCACCTATACCGTCATTCCAGTTGCTTGGCGAATAGTTTTTTGCAAAGAACGAAAAGTCTGCAAAGTATTCACTTCCTCTGTTAAAGAATTGACCTGCTCCTATGTGGTATTGAATTGAACTCATAAGACCCATCTGAATATTTTGGCTAATATCTATTTCGGCTCTATAGTATTTAGATCTACTACCCATAATATCGGGGATAGCTTTAGCTAATTCAATTTTAAAGGTTGGATATTTAGAGCGTACATATATTTTCTGTCTCCCCTCATATCTGTAGTATTGTTCGGGAGTCCAGCTGAGCCTTATATATGGTGAAAATGAGCTTTTGCTAACTAGAATCTTATCAAGAGGGTTTTCATCTATTGAAGGGTCTGGTATTCTAATATATGCTTGTTCTTCAAGAGTTTTATTTACTTTTCGTGGTCTCCGTAAGTGAAATTCGGTTCCAATAGTTGTCACAAACCCATTAAATAACTCATAGTCATTGAATACCTTTGCATAATAGTCCTTGTAGTACTTTAACGGAAGTTCATCAAAAACAACGCCACTGTTTTCTAGCACATCTTGTACCTGATCAGTAAATAGAGAACTGTATGAGGGTAATCCTATGCCCAAGGATAATGAAAGATTGCCCTGATAATAGGGTTCATAATTCCAAGTAGATGTTACATCTGTGATAATCTCTCTCTTTTTGGAATAATAACCAGCATAAGCTTTAATAATGAAAGATCTACTCCTTGTCATTGAGTAATGTAATGATAGCTTTTGACGATATGTGATGCCATCAACTGTGGAGTATCCTAACATTAACGGATTTAGTAGCCCACTATATCCAATCATTGTCGATTTATGTTTGTATCGTGAGTCTAGAACTATCTTTTGAGCAATTGCTTGTGCTTTATTGTTATTTTGAAGGGAATCCTTTTTCTTATTCTTCTCAATTAACTCTTGTTGTTTGTTCTGATAATCGTCAATAACATCTTGTTCTTTAGCCTGAAGAGGTATGGCTCGATGCTTTTCCCAAAATTTTGAATCGTTGTTTATTGGCACCGAATCAAGTTTGATTTTAAATAAGTCACTAATATTAAGATTTTTCTTTTTGTCTTGACTAGTTCTCAATTCCACATCCTTATATTCAATTGACGCAATATGTCTGCTGGCAATCACATTTCCCAAATAGGAAACGTTATGGAAAATGACAAATTTGACTGGTAGAAAGTTTGAAATCCATGTGTCTCCCATATTGATTTCAAATGAAAAATCAGAAAATGATTCAACCCCCTCAGCATTAAAGTGAACAATGCGCCAGGTTCCATATTCAATGACAAAACTGCCTTTTAGTAGCTTTTGATTTTCATAAATTGGTCTAAACTCGATAGTATAAAATGTTTTATTATCTTCTTTTGTAGTCTTAATAAGCCTGTAATTATAATATTTTTTAGTGGAACTCCTTACGGGCATGAAGAACGTTTCACTATTTGTTGTTTCTCCATACACATTTATATTTAGCAGGTTGAAGGGTATCATTTCAATATCCTTTTGGCTAGTAAGAGTTCCTGTTACATTCTTAATATCCTGAGTATAGGTGTTAGGGTAATTGTATTTTAAGTTGCTGATAGTTTCAATAACGGCCTCGTTAGAATTTGGGTCATGTAGCGCTAATTGTGGTATTAAATGAGTGTATTTATATAGAAAATTCTTTTTTATTGTCTCGACATAGGTACGCATATATACTTCGGCTTTATAGTTTTCTATCAAACCGTTGTACTTTTCGGCTGCACTCATAGTTCTCTTCAATATAGAATCAATTGGAAGTGTTGTTTGGCTGAAGAGATATGATGAAATCAGATGTGACAATAATAATATGACCAGTTTTAATTTCATATGCTAAATGCAAATCTAATTATTTTTTTTAAAATTATATTAGTTATAAATCACATTTAATATGAAAGTTTCAATTTTAAATTTTAATTTTGTGTTCTATAACATAATTTCGTAGGTAAGATGAGCAAAGAAATAAAAGGTAAAATTGATTTATCATATAATTTGACTGACATCTGGCGGCTTCTTTCTGAAGAAGAACGGGAGTTAATTAAAGGCGAAGCCAGAATTGTGAACTTTCGAAAGAATGAAATTATTCATGAAGAGGGAGAAAAGCCTCTTGATTTAATGTGCTTGCTAAAAGGCAAAGTAAAGATATATAAAAGTGGAGTAGGTAGAAGCCAGATAATAAGAATGATCCGACCTATTCAATATTTTGGTTATAGGGCTTATTTTGCTAATGAAGCATATGTCACAGCATCCGCTGCTTTCGAATCATCTACTATATGTTTTATTTCAATGAATCTTATTGAGAAGATCTTGAAAAAGAATAGTCAGATGTCTTTCTTTTTTATAAAAATGCTTTCTTTTGATTTGGGAATAGCTGACCAACGAATAGTAAACTTGACTCAAAAGCATGTTAGAGGAAGACTCGCAGAATCATTGATTTTTTTAAAGGAGAGTTATGGCCTAGAAGAAGATGGTGCAACTATTGATATTTATCTTTCGAGAGAGGACCTTGCTAATCTATCTAATATGACCACTGCAAATGCAATTAGAACTTTAGCCACGTTTGTTAATGAAGGTGTGATTTCGTTAGACGGAAGAAAGATAAAAATAATTGATGAAGAAATACTTCGTAAAATAAGCATGATAGGCTAATAAATGTTTTTAGTGATTGATAGGATATTATTATTCAAATGAGATTGCATAAAATATGCTTCATTGTGTTCTTCTCCCAAATCTTTCCCAAAAAATGTGTTTACTTTGTTTATTATAACTTGAAGTGGAATATGTACATTTAATTTGTACTATAATTAACGTACTAACATCTAGATAAATGATACTGATTAAAAAAATTACTCAGTCTATTTTTAAAAAATACTATAAGGCAGTCGAAGACTTTTTAGAAAACCCTATTTCAACACAAGAGAAAAATTTTAAATATCTATTGGAGCATGGTCGCAATACATTAATAGGCTCTGAACATAATTTTAAAAAAATATTAGGAATAAGTGATTTTCAAAAATCTGTGCCAGTTTTCGGGTATAATGATTTGAAGCCATACTTAGAGAGGATAATTAATAAAAATGAAGCCAATGTGCTGTGGGACACACCTGTTAAATGGTTTGCAATGTCGAGTGGCACAACTAATGATAAAAGCAAATATATTCCAGTAACAAAAGAGTCGTTAGATAATTGTCATTATCGCTGTGGACATCAGATGTTAGGACTTTATGCCAATAGTTACCCCGACACATCTTTCGTGTTAGGTAAGACATTAGTAATAGGAGGGAGTCAACAAGTAAATGATATTGGAGAAGGAGTTTTCACGGGAGATATTTCAGCTGTATTGATGAAGAACTTGCCACTACTCGTTAAGCTTGCTCGTACACCTGAAGATCTTACCTTAATCCCAAACTGGGATGAGAAGCTTGAAAAATTATCTAAGTATGCCCGTAATGAGGATATAAGAGCACTATTAGGTGTTCCATCTTGGATGCTTGTGCTTCTGAAAAAAATATCAAAAGATTCAGGTATGGCTATTCCCGAGTTATGGCGTAATCTAGAGGTGTTTTTTCATGGAGGTGTAAGTTTTACTCCATATAAAGAGCAGTATGAAGAAATAATTCCTAAAAATGATATGCGATATTGGGAGACTTATAATGCTTCTGAGGGATTTTTTGGAGTTCAGTATTCTGCAAACTCAAAAGATATGCTCTTGATGCTTGATAACGAGATTTTTTATGAGTTTATCCCCATATCTGAATGGAAAGAAAAAAATCCAAAAACTGTTGTTCTTTCTGAAGTAGAGGTAGGAGTACAATATGCAATGGTTATAACTACAAGCGGAGGGTTGTGGCGTTATAAGATAGGAGATACTATAGAGTTTACCTCTACAAACCCTCACTTATTTAGAATTACTGGTAGAACCAAACAGTTTATTAATGCATTTGGCGAAGAGTTGATAGTTGATAATGCAGATAAAGCCTTGGAGCAGGCATGTCTAAAGACAGACTCTAAAGTATTAGAATATACTGTTGCACCAGTCTATTTTGGAAGTGACACTTCAGGAGCTCATGAGTGGTATATTGAGTTTGACAAAGAACCTAATAATATAGAGCATTTCACTACATTGCTCGATGAAAGCTTGAAGAATTTGAACTCTGACTATGAAGCAAAAAGATTCAATAATCTTTCACTTGGACGACCGATTATTAGAACTTTAAAGTCAGGTGATTTTTATAAATGGATGGAACATAGAGAAAAGATTGGAGGACAAAATAAAGTGCCTAAATTGTCAAATAATCGTAATTATGTTGATGATATTGCTGCATTTTTGGATGGTAAGGCCTAAAATAGAATAAAAACACTTTGCATAATTTCAAACCTGAGTTTTTTTCAGTAAGTTTGCACGCTAAAAACTATTTTCTAAACAAAGATGAGAGTAAAACCTTGGAGCTTATTGTTGGCTGTACTATTGTTGTCATCGTGTGGTGAATACAATAAAATATTGAAGAGTAGTGATAGAGATGTGAAATACACATATGCTAAAAAGTACTTTGACGAGAAGAAGTATAGTCGTTCTATAACTCTTCTTGAGGAGTTGGTACACTATCTTAAAGGTACTGATCAGGCTGAGGAGTCTCTGTATCTGCTAGGACAGAGTTATTATAATTCAAAAGATTATATTTCAGCTACAGAAATATTTACAACTTATTATGGTACATATCCAAAAGGACAATATGCAGAGTCATCTTTGTTTTATGCTGCATATGGCATGTATCTTGATTCGCCTGAAGCGAGATTAGATCAGTCTAAAACTTATAAGGCAATATCAGAGTTTCAGAGATATATGGAAGAGTATCCTCAAACTGAAAGAGCTGAGCAAGCAAAAAAATATATGTTTGAATTGCAAGAGAAATTAGCTCAAAAAGAATTGTTGGCAGCACAATTATATCTTAATCTTGGCAATTATAGGGGTAACAACTATGAGTCGGCAGTTATTGCTGCAAGAGAGGCATTGAAAAGATATCCTTTTTCTATATATGCTGAAGATTATCAGATGATTATTTTAAGAGCTAGATTTGAATATGCAGAAAATAGTACTTATGAAACTCAGCCAGAGCGATATCGTATGGTGCTTGATGAATATTTTAATTATAAGAACAGTTTTCCTGAAGGCAAATATGGTAAGGAAGCAGATAAGTATTATCAAAAAGCCCAAAGTAAGATTGATAAGCTTCCGTCATAAGTAATTAATATTAGAAACGATTTAGAATTAACTATTATAAAAATGGATTATAAAAGAACAAGCGCATCAGCTACATCTGAAACTAGAGATGTGATGAGAATGTCTGAACCAGTTGGTAATGTATATGAAATGGTTCGCATTATCGGTAAAAGAGCTAACCAATTGTCAGTAGAAATGAAGACAGATCTTGACAATAAACTTGAGGAGTTTGCATCTTATAGTGATAATCTTGAAGAGATTTTTGAAAATCATGAACAGATTGAAATTTCAAGATTTTATGAGAAGCTCCCTAAGCCAACGCTAATCGCAATACAGGAATGGCTTGAAGGTAGTATTTATTATAAAAACCCATCAAAGGAAAAAGAACAATTCTAAATAAATGATTCAAAGGATTCAAACTGTTTTTCTTTTGCTTGCCTCGGTTTGCATGTTGGTTTCGGTAGTAACTCCGCTTGCTAAATTTTATTTAGGAAGCGAGATGTTAGTTTTTGAGTCATTGGGTATTTCGCAAAATGGTGAGATTGTAAATTCTACTTGGGCCTTGTTCGCTATTGGCGCAATTAGCTCATTGATTTCTCTACTTACTGTTTTTTTATATAAAACTCGTATTCTACAAATAAGATTTTCGATCTTTAATATCATTGTCATGATAGGGTTTTATATATATTTTGGAGTACTGATATTTAATATAAATCCAGATTCAGGTCTTGAGTTTTATAAAATAGGTGTAGGCTCAATAATGCCACTAATTGCTGTTATACTTACATATTTGGCTATACGTAGGATTGGTGCCGATGAAGTGTTGGTGCGTTCTCTGAATAGGTTAAGAGGATAGCGGACAAGCAAAAAAACTATATGAATTGATGAGTAGGTGGTATTATTATATAAAAGACCCCGCTCATCATTTTTTTTCTAAATAATTAAATAGATTCTGACCCAAATGTTATTGCAAATGCGAAGATTTATTATACTGTTTACTATATTCATGCTTTCTTCTTTTGCCTTTTCGCAAAAAGTGGATGAGGTGTTTAAATCTATGCCTTTCGAGATTTCCCCTTTGCTTTCTTCTGATGACAAAGATATGCTGTTGTTAGGTGAAGGAGAGGTGTCAATACCAACTAATTTGGGAGAGGTAACTAGGTTGTCATTGACTAATACTTATATTAAATTTAAGACATCTAAAGTTGGAACAACTCAAATAAAGTTATTGACGAAAGATGACAGTCAAAATATTATCTGTGTTATTAACACGTTGTGTGACTCTATTTGTGATAGCAGTATAAAATTTTATAGTACTGAGTGGGATGAGCTAGACAAGAATATCTTTTTACCTGACTTTGATATCAAACTATTTGTTGATACAAAAAAAATAAAGGCAGACAATTCTTATAAATTATTGATTCCTCTGTTTTATCCTGTTTCTTTAGATTTTACTGATGGAGATAATAATCTAAATATGAAACTCGATATTGAAAATAGTATTGTTGGAAATGGACAATCTAATATTAAGTCATATATTATTAATAGTGACTTGTTATTGAAATGGAATGGACAAACATTTGACTATGTGAAATAAAATGCACCCGTAGTTCAATGGATAGAATATCGGATTCCGGTTCCGACGATGCGAGTTCGAATCTCGCCGGGTGTACACGCTTTTAATACTCGAATTTTATATTCTACATACTCATCTTTTTATCACAAAACAGAATATCAGAAGATGAATAAATTATTTGTAAATATTATATCGTTATTGTTGTTGTTTTGTATTGGATGTTCTAAAAATGATCCTAGCCAAAATTCAACTAGGTTGCGAATTAGTCTTACCGATGCTCCTATAAATGAAGTTAAGCCTATTGTTATCTCGGAGCTTAATGTAAATATTGAAAAGATAGAAATATCTACAGTTGATTCAACTGATAATAGTGAAATATGGATTCCATTGGATTATGCTGGTGGAGTTTATAATATACTGCCTTTTTCTAATGGAAGAACGATGCAAATTCATGATCAGTATTTTCCCTCAGGAGTTCTTAAAAAAATAAAGATTACTTTTGGAGAAAATATGTCGATAAGAGTTTCAGGAGCAAATAAAGATCTAACTTTGGATCCATCATTCAAAGATGGGGTTACTACTGTTATGAATGTCAATATGTACGCACATTATATTACAAATATTTTGATTGACATTAACGCAGCTTTGTCTGTTTACAAACAAAATGATAATTATTTTTTCAAACCCAATATTAGAGTTTTTCCAGAAACTTTTGGAGGATCATTGAAAGGCAATGTATTGCCTGCAGAAGCATTGCCTCAGGTATTTATTGCCAACGAAACTGATACTTTGTTCACAATTCCAGATTCTCAGGATGGAATGTTTATGATAAAAGGTTTGAGTGAGGGTGAATGGGAAATTTTTATGCTTGCTAATACTCAGTCTGGATTTCAAGATACTATTTTCACAGACAGCATATATGCTGGGAAGACTACCCAGTTAAGACCAATTTATCTGAAAGAAATTCAATAATATAGTGGATATGTTGTATCTCAACACTCTTCATCATAACCAGCCTTACACGTTAGAGGAGCAAGTGCAAAAGCATCATATTCGTCAAATGCAGGACCTGGAATGCCATTAAATACTACAATCCTGTCAATTCTAACTTTGTCTTCGTTTTCAAAGAGTAAATAGTAGGCATTATCATGTTCTCTCTTTACTTCAATAGCCTTGCCAGAAGATTCTTTCAAACTAGGATAGTTGTCGGGAGCAAAATAGAAAACCCTTATATTGCCACTTTGCAATTCCTTGTCAAGTAGCTCAAAATATTCGGGGTCTATGGGGAGGTATTTGTTATACATTGTTTTCTTATTTTTTTGTTATTCACTAATTAAACATTTATATATTGAATGATGTTCAACATATAAACTTTGAATATTAAGGTCTTAAATTAATCCTTGCATTTAATTCTTATTTTACTTTTTTGAAAATATACATTTTAATTTTAAAACATATAAAATATTAGATTTATGAAAAAGTTTCTTTTAATACTAAGTTTGTCGATGTTTTCTGTTATGTTTTTTAGTACGTTAGCTCAAGAAAAAACTCTGTTAGGCAATTGGAAATATGAGGTGTCTTCTGCTCCGTATGGATATGAAAGTGGAAGTATTATTTTCTCAAAAGTGAAAGATACTCTGCATGGTGTAGTAGTATTTGAAAATGGAGATAAAGTTAACTTGGATAAACTGACATTAAAAAATGATACGGTTAGAGCTAAAGCATATGTTGAAGGCGAGAGTGTATCTATAATCGTAAATATTAATAAAAATAATATGACAGGTAAGGTTGATACCTCGATGGGAGCTTTATCTTTGAAAGCTGAAAAATCAAAATCCCAATCAAGGAAATAAGAAACTCTTATAAATAAACCAAAACACATTTTAAATATGAAATGGATAAATCGCAATGACAGCGAAGCAAACTATGAGGACAGAAGAGGACGAAAAGTAAAACGTGGAGCTGCTGTTGGTGGATTAGGGGCTATAATTATTGCAATTATTGCTCTTCTATTAGGTCAAGACCCTAGTCAGTTGCTATCTTTAGCTGGTGAGTTTAGTGCAAATCAAGAAACTGAAGAGGTTATTGATTATTCACGAATTAATGAAAATGAGGATTTAAAAGTCTTTACTTTGGGAGTTTTTAATAGTGCGAACGATGTGTGGACTGACATTTTTAAGAAACAACTAAGCGAAAAATACATAAGTCCAGTTCTTGTAAACTATACTGACCAAACTACATCTCAATGTGGTGGTGCTTCAGCTCAAACAGGACCATTTTATTGTCCTGCTGACCAGAAGGTATATATTGATCTCAGTTTTTTTCATCAACTAACCAATGATTATGGTGCTAAGGGCGAAATGGCTATGGCATATGTTACAGCTCATGAAGTTGGGCATCATGTGCAGAAGTTGCTTGGTATTCTTGATCAGGTAAATCAATATAGAGGAAGAATAAGTGAAAAAGAGTTTAACAAACTGAATGTAAAGTTGGAATTGCAAGCTGATTTTTTTGCAGGTATGTGGGCTTTTCAGGCTGCAAAGGAGGGAATAATATTGCTCGAACCTGGCGATTTAGAGTCGGCAATTAGTGCAGCTAATGCGGTTGGTGACGATACGCTTCAGAAGAAAGCAATGGGATATACTGTTCCTGACTCATTTACACATGGAACATCTGCACAAAGAATTTATTGGTTTAAAAAGGGTTATCAAACTGGTGATATAAGACAGGGTGATACTTTTAATGATTCGAGTTTGAATTAATATATTAGAAAATATTTATTGGTTTAATATTGTATATATCCTTATTATATCATTCATATAGTAAAGGTGAAGGAGGTTGCCACGTATTTCATATTCATATTTTCTGTTTTCATCATCAATTATGACACCTTGTTTTGATGTTGGATCAAAAATGTATTTATAACTTAATTCTGATAAATGTCTTTTTTCTACTCCCTCCTCTGAGTATAAATTATCATATTTCCAGATTACATCCCCTTGATCTTTAAAAAATAAATAATAAAATACTTTGGAATCATTATCTCCTGAATTTAATTCCTCATATCTCCAAAAAGTGTCTTCAAGCGAATTTAAATTGTGTACAAGTTGATTGTCACAACTTATTAGATTGCACAACAAGAGTGTTATTATAATACTTTTAAAAGTTCTATTCATTGTATATTATAAAATGAGGTTAAACAAAAGTAGCTAAAAATATCATGAACCTTACTTCTTTTTTCTTATCTTTACACCAAATACAGTTTTTCTGTTTAATATTAATCTCTTTAATATGCGGAATTTTTAATTTTGTGATATTCCGTTGAGCAGTAAGTAAGCTTATTTTATTAATTAGTTTTTTAATTGATGCAAAAAATTATTGCCTATCCTCTTTCAGTTATATATTATCTATTGTTTGGCGTGACGTTAGTATTCTTTCATGTTGTCCAATGGATTGCTTTAAATTTATTTGGATATACTGCTCACAAAAAAAGCGTTGACTGTCTTTGTTTCTTTTTGGTTGCTAATACATATGTTTTGGGTACTAGATATAAAATAATTAATCGTGAAAAAATTCCACTAGGAGTTCCATTAATTATTGCTGCAAATCATCAAAGTTTTTATGATATATCTAGTATTGGGTGGTTTCTGAGAAAAACTCATCCTAAATATGTTAGTAAAATAGAGCTTCGCAAAGGGATTCCAAGTATTTCATACAACTTGAGACATGGAGGCTCAGTATTGATTGACAGAAAGGACGCACGTCAGGCTTTGTCAGAAATAAAGAAAATAGGACAATATATTAATGATAATAATAGGGCAGCGGTTATATTTCCCGAAGGTACAAGGAGTAAAACTGGAGAGCCAAAGCCTTTCGCAGTTAATGGACTAAAAATATTATGTAAAAATGCTCCACTTGCTTATATAATACCAGTCACAATAAATAACTCTTGGAAAATGACAAAGTGGGGGGCATTTCCGTTAGGAATTGGAACAAAAATTGAGATGATAATACATGATCCAATTTCAGTAGCAGATACGTCATTTGAAGAGGCTTTTGAACAAACAGAGCGAACAATAGTTGATTCAATAGTTATTCAGATGAATGGTAATAAAATAGGAGTATAGCCTAAAGTTGAACGCACAAAAAATAAGAAAAATAACAAAATAATAAGATGGCCAAATCAAATTCGTTTAATAAAAGAGAAATAGAAAAGAATAAACAAAAAAAGAGAGAAGAGAAAAGAAAAAGGAGAGAGGAACGAAAAAGTACTCCTGCAGATTCATTTGAGGATATGATTGCATACGTTGATGAATTTGGTGTTATAACTGATACGCCTCCAGAGCAAAATGAAATAGAAGAGATTGAGTTAGAAGATATTGAAATATCAACTCCAAAATTAGAAGAGGAAGAGGTTGAGTCTATTCTTAGGGGATATGTAGATTTCTTTAATTACAACAAGGGCTTTGGATTTATTAAACAAAAAGATAAGAATACAACATTCTTTTTTCATATATCTAATGCAGATACTGATATTGTAGAGGGTAATGAAGTTTCGTTTGAACTTGAACAAGGTGAACGGGGACTAAATGCCATTAATGTAAAGAAGATATAATGACACTGTCTCACTAAGTGTGAAACAGTGTCCTTTATTTTTTCAGAGTGTACACCATTCCATCCAAGGAAAATTTATTATTGGATTTGGTGATGGTCACTGTTATATCTTCTCCTAGTTTTATGGTAGGATATTTGTAAGTATATATAGAATGCATGAATCTTTTTGTCGATCTTTCCCCATCAACATATTCATACACTCTCCATTCGAAATTTTTCGATTCTTTAAAGTCTATAATACCTATTGGTAATTTGTCGCTGCCTTTTACATCCGATTCCCATTTAGTATTCTCTAAAGATGTTAGCTTTTCAAATATCTCATCCTCCTTGTCATTTTCACACGACACCAGAATACAAGCAAAGCATAATAATAGTAATGCAGTTATTTTTCTCATAATGTTGATGTTTTTGTATATTAAAAAGCGCAATATATTTATTTAAAATCATATTTGTAGATGAATTTATTTCTTTTATATTTTTGTCACTTCCTGAAACATTTCTATATCAATATTCATTGTATAGACAGATATGTATGGTAATATATGTATATGCCTGATAATTTGATGATTTTTATTTAAAGATAACCACAGTTTCAGGTTTGCATTTGAGTAATTACGAACTAGAAATAAATTTTGAAGTAATCGGGATGATACTCTAAATACGTTTACTTTTCCAATTATATTTTGGTAAATATATATTAATAGATACCTGAAACAGCTTTTTGAGTCTTGCCGTTAGTTTAATTTTATTTTGACCTAAGACTATATATTCTTTAGTTTCATGCAAAGATAGTAAGTTAAAAAACCAGGTTTTAAACTGTAACAAAAAAGTTTTTTTAGCCCACAAAGAGTATAAAGTGGCAAAA
>CAYFTB010000009.1:0-29691 GCA_964345875.1 uncultured Proteiniphilum sp. | reverse complement strand
GTGGCTCGTTCAATATTTTCATTTCTTACAAATCCAAAATGATATTCTTTTGATAAAATTTTACTGCCAACCTTTGTGCATATCCATGTAGTGCCAACAGGTTTTTCGTCGCTACCTCCATCAGGACCAGCAATACCTGAAACAGCGATTGTACAATCAGTATGCATAATATTGGCACATGATATTGCCATTTCTTCAACGACCTGCTTGCTGACTGCTCCATTTATGGAAATTGAGTGGGGATTAACTTTCAACAGATCTGTTTTAACTTCATTGGAGTATGACACTATACCACCTTTAAAATATTGTGATGCACCCACCACCTGCATGATGCGATGTGATATGTTTCCACCAGTGCAACTTTCGGCTGTGGAAATTGTCATCTCTTTGCTCAGCAATATTTCACTAAGCAGTTCTTCCACAGGACGGTCTTTTGTACCAATAAGGTATGGGCTGACCAGTTGTTTTAGTTGTTGCATCATAGCTGCAAACTCTTTACCATTGCCTCTGTCTCTTACAGACAACCGGAGCCTTATAAATCCATATGTGGGAAGATATGCCAAAGAGCAGCTGTGTGGAATATTTGCCTCGAAATCATTTAGCAGCAAAGCCAGGTTCGACTCAGGAATGCCCGACACAACCAGCGTTGTGTCCTGATAAAAATCAGCATCAAACATTGCAGTCAATCTTGGTATAATTTCTGTACTCATTGCATGCTTCATCTCAAAAGGAACACCTGGCATGGAAACCAAGACTTTGTCATTATTATGAAACATCAGTATAGGAGCTGTACCAACACGGTTTTGTATCACGCTACTGTCATTTGGCACCATAGCCTGACTCCGTGTTAGTTCATTAATGACCATTCGTCTGTGAGCAAATAGGGTGTTGATGTTTTCCATCACCGATTCGTCAAATACCAAGTGTGAATTAAAGTATTTACAAAGTGTATTTTTGGTTACATCATCTTTGGTAGGACCCACACCACCCGTAAGCAATAGTATGTCAGCTCGGTCAAATGCAATATCTAAAGCTTTAGTTATACAATCTTCTTTGTCGCTCACCGTGCTAATAGCAGCAATCTCAAATCCTTTTTTAGTAAGTTCCGCAGCCATCCATGCAGAGTTGGTGTCAATTATTTGACCAATTAATATTTCGTCACCTATAGTGATAATCTCAACTTTCATATCCATACAAACTAGTAATTGGTGCAAAATTAGCAAATAACACCCTTAAAGCTTTGAAATAATCACATTTATTTTTGTAGTTAAATGAATTGTTATATCTTTGCCTTCCGAAAATTATATAGAAACAATAATAAAACATACATATAGCAATGAAAAAAGAAATACATCCAAGCAACTACCGTCCAGTGGTTTTTAAGGATATCTCAAACGACGAAATCTTTATTTCTCGCTCAACCGTTAACTCTAGAGAAACTATTGAAGTTGATGGTGTTACTTATCCATTGGTAAAATTAGAGATTACCAACGCATCTCACCCTTTCTACACAGGAAAGCAAAAATTAGTTGACACTGCTGGTCGCGTTGACAAATTTATGAGTCGTTACGGCAATCGCAACAAGAAATAAACTTACAACATAATAGATTCTTAACTAAGAGCGGTGATTTTCGTTTTATACGAGAATCATCGCTTTTACTGTTTGCATACCTAAAGAGTAAAAGACATTGGCTCAATTAAAATTATCATCAAAACACTTATAATATGGAAATCAGTCAATTGACAACAATAAACAGCTCAACATATGAAGCATTTAAAAGACTTATACCTCAACTAACTGGCGAAGAGCAACACCCCACAAAAAATGATTTAGAGAAAATAATAAATGCAGAGATGACATATATCTATGTCGCATCCGACAAGGAGACAATCGTTGGTTCACTCACATTAATTCTATATCGCATACCAACAGGCCTCAAAGGCATGATAGAAGATGTGGTGGTGGATAACAGTGCCCGAGGCAATGGCGTGGCATCAATGCTAATTAACAAAGCCATAGAGAAAGCAAGAGAAGTTGGCGCAAAAAAGATTGAGCTAACATCAAGACCGTCACGCGTAGCTGCCAATAATTTGTATAAGAAACTGGGATTTGAATTAAGAGAGACTAATTTCTATCGGCTAGACTTGAAATAAAACTTATTTTATTTGTGTTATTAATACTTGAAGTAATAGCAAATTTACAAATAAATCATATCAATCAATTAACAAATATAAAATCAAAAAATATAAACCAAAATTCAATGACAAATTCATGATAATCATCGATAGATTTCATACCTTTGTAATCCTTTTTTTAAATAAACAAAGCATACATGTCAAAGAAAATAAAATCAGCACTGATTTCAGTATATCACAAAGATGGATTGGATGATATACTAAAATCATTAAACGATTTAAACGTAAAATTAATTTCAACTGGAGGCACCAGAGATTTTATTCAATCATTGGGCTACGAATGTGATAGTGTAGAAGAGATAACAAGCTATCCTTCCATTTTGGGTGGAAGAGTTAAGACACTACACCCAAAAATATTTGGAGGCATTCTTTATCGTCGTGATGAAGATAGCGACAAAAAGACAATCAAATCATACAATATCCCATCAATAGACTTAGTGATTGTTGATTTATACCCTTTTGAAGAAACTGTAGCTTCAGGTGCATCAGAAGAGGATATTATTGAAAAAATAGATATTGGTGGCATATCTCTAATAAGAGGAGCAGCTAAAAACTATAATGATGTCGTAATAGTTCCATCTAAGAAGCAATATGCGAGACTTGCAGAATTGTTGAAAGAGAAAGAAGGCTACAGCACATTGGAAGACAGAAGAGAGTTTGCAAGAGATGCTTTTGCTGTCTCTTCGGAATATGATTCTGCAATATTCAACTTTTTTGACAACAACAGTAATTCTGAATTGAGAGTTACAGCAAACAATAAAAAAGAGCTGAGATATGGTGAAAATCCTCACCAAAAGGGTAGCTTTTATGGCAACTTTAACGAAATGTTTGAACAGTTGCACGGCAAAGAGATTTCATATAATAATTTGCTAGATATTGATGCTGCTGTATCACTAATTAGCGATTTTGACGAAACAGCACTTGCAATTCTAAAACATAATAATGCTTGCGGTATGGCTTGTCGCCCTACAGTTAAGGAATCATGGGATGCTGCATTGGCAGCAGATCCAATTTCAGCATTTGGTGGCATAGTTGTTACAAATCAAAGAGTGGAAGCTGATGCTGCAAAAGCTGTAAGCGAGATATTTTTTGAAGTACTGATAGCGCCAGAATACTCGCAAGAGGCTTTGGATATTTTGTTTGAGAAAAAAAACAGAATAATACTTAAGCAATTAGTCAATGTAAAAAAACTTGCTAATGTTCAATACCGTTCCTTATTAAATGGGGTTTTGCTTCAGGACAAAGACAGCAAAGTTGAGACAAAAGAAGACTTGAAAATTGTAACCAACACAAGTCCAACTGATCAAGAAATTGAAGATTTGCTGTTTGCTAATATATTAGTGAAGCATACCAAATCAAATGCTATTGTTTTGGTAAAAAACAAGCAGCTTATTGCTAGCGGAACAGGTCAAACTTCACGTGTGGATGCTCTAAGGCAATCAATAGAGAAAGCCAAAACATTCCACTTTGATTTGAATGGTGCAGTTATGGCTTCAGATGCATTCTTCCCATTTGCTGACTCTGTAGAAATTGCAGGTAAAGCGGGAATCACATCTGTAATACAGCCAGGGGGATCAATAAAAGACCAGGATTCAATAGATTATTGTAACAATAACAATATATCTATGGTTACCACAGGAGTAAGACATTTTAAACACTAGTAGTGTGCAGTAAAAATAAGAGTTGATAATTTAGAGATAAATAAATTAGCACACAACTGAAAGAAATAATTAATAATATGAGACTATTTTCATTTACACAAGAGTTGGCAATGGACCTCGGTACAGCCAATGCGATAATAGTGGGCAGTAATGGTAAAATCCTCTTGGATGAGCCATCTATTGTAGCCTTGGATCGTAAGTCTGACAGAATGATAGCCTTAGGAGAAAAGGCTAGACAGATGCACGGGAAGACACATGAAAATATCGTGACAGTGAGACCATTGAGAGATGGAGTTATTGCTGACTTTAATGCTGCTGAGCAAATGATCAGGGGGATGATTAAAATGGCAACAAAAAACAAAGGAGGACTTTTTTCTCCATCTTTGAGAGTTGTTATCTGCATTCCGTCGGGCAGTACCGAAGTAGAAATAAGAGCTGTACGCGACTCCGCAGAACATGCAGGTGGACGTGATGTTTATATGCTGTTTGAACCTATGGCTGCAGCTTTAGGTATTGGTTTAGATGTGGAAGTGCCGGAAGGAAATATGATAGTAGATATAGGTGGAGGAACTACCGAAATTGCAGTAATATCTTTAGGTGGAATTGTATCAAACAAATCAATTAAAATAGCTGGTGATGACCTTACGGAAGATATAATGGACTATATGAGCCGTCAACACAGCATGAAAGTGGGCGAGAGAACTGCCGAACAAATAAAGATTAATGTTGGCTCGGTGCTTACAGAGCTAGAAAACCCACCGGAAGATTACATTGTACATGGTCCTAACAGAATGACATCTTTACCTATGGATGTACCGGTATCTTATCAGGAAATTGCTCACTGTTTGGAAAAGTCAATTTCAAAAATTGATTCTGCAGTATTGAGTGCTCTTGAACAGACTCCTCCTGAATTGTATGCCGATATTGTAAGAAACGGAATTTATCTTACTGGTGGTGGTGCAAATCTGCGTGGACTAGCCAAACGTCTTAGTGATAAGATTGGTATTCCATTTAAAGTGGTTGACGACCCGTTGCACGTAGTTGCAAAAGGTACCGGTATCGCTCTTAAAAATATAGATAAGTTTACATTCTTGATGAGATAACACTGTTTTATTGTTTTCTGAGAAATATTTTAAATGAAAACGTAATTCAGTGAGTAGTACACAGTATGAGGAATCTATTCCAATTTTTAATTAGAAATAGTCCGTGGCTGGTAGCAATTGTGTTAATTGCTATCAGCTTCTACCTTGTATTTACTCACAATTCATATCAGCGTAGTCTGTATCTTTCATCGGCCAACAATGTTTCTGGATGGGTATATAAAACTTCGGGAGAAGTAAATTCGTTCTTACATCTAAAGAAAAACAACAGAATGATTCTCGAGCAAAATGCTCAGCTTGAAGAAGAATTAAACAACCTGAAAGCATATATATCAAAATTGTCGCTGGACACACTTCGAACAAATGCTTTCATAGCTGACTCTACTTTATCTCACACTCAATTTAAATTTATTCCTGCCGAGGTAACAAATGTTAGTTTCACAGGCAACAATAACTTTATTTCAGTTAATAAAGGTGAGGCTGATGGAGTAAGGCCTGACATGGGGGTAGTTTCTCATAATGGGGTGGTGGGTGTTGTTCTCACTGTGTCTAAAAATTACTCTGTCATAATCCCTGTTATAAATCCTAAATTCAGATTAAGTGGAAAACTAAAAGACTCTGAAAATACAGGATCCATTTCATGGGATGGTAAAGACCTATCCATTGCACAAATAGGAGAATTGCCCAAGCATGAAGCTTTTCAGCCTGGCGACACAGTTGTAACCAGTTATTCGAGAATATTCCCTAAAGATATTGTTATTGGCTTTGTAACAGAACAAACAAAATCGAAGGATGATAACTTTAACAATCTAAATATAAAGATTGCTACTGATTTCCACTCACTAATGGGAGTTCTGATTATAGATGATAAGGATTTTGAAGAGAGAAACAATCTTGAAAACTCAATACATTAAGTTATGAAGTTCGTTGAATTTATCAAAGAAGCTGGCTTATTTATAATTCTAGTATTGTTGCAAGTTACAATATTTAATCGGATTACTCTGTTTGGAGTAGCTGTACCATTATTGTATGTATATTTTCTCATTAAACTACCAATTGGTAGAAATAAGTTTTATGTTATTATTTCGGGTTTTGCTATAGGGTTGGTTATAGATATTTTTATTAATACACCAGGCGTAAATGCTGCTGCAACTACAATAATTGCATCTCTAAGAAGTGTGATATTAAACTTGTATTATTCAAAAAACGAACTTGAAATTACTACACCCTCATTATCAAATGGGGTGTCATCATTTCTAAAATACACTATCACAATGGTAATAATGCATCAAATGTTATTATTTTTAATAGACTCATTAACTCTTTTTGATATAACTCGAGTATTTGTTAGAATAGCATCATCATCATTTCTTACCATTATACTTATAATTGCTACAGACTCATTATTTTATAGAAAGGGAAAAACAGTTGGCTAGAGAAAATAACAATCTAGAGAAAAGGAAGTATATCATTGCTGCAATTGCGATATTGGTTATAGTAGTTTATTCTATCCAATTGTTCGATTTGCAGATTATGAGTCCTGAATATAGAAAATATGCTGACAGTAACGCATTCCACAGAAAGACTTTATATCCGGCAAGAGGATCTATATATGACAGAAATGGCAATCTGATTGTTTATAATCAACCAACATACGATGTGATGATGGTGGTAAAAGAAATGGTTCAATTTGATACTTTGGATTTCTGCAATACTCTAAACATTGATATTCCAACATTTCTACAGCTAGATGCTGACATGAAAGATAAAAGAAAAAATCCTGGATTTTCATCATATACTCCTCAATTATTTAAAACTCAGCTTGACATTGAAGAATATGGCTTGCTACAGGAGAAGCTTTATAAATTTCCTGGTATATATATTCAAAATCGAACTGTGCGTCAGTATAAATACCCAAATATGGGGCTTATATTGGGGTATGTAGCCGAGGTGGATAAAAACAAGATGGCTGCCGATCCATATTATGTGAGAGGAGATTATGTCGGAAAATCAGGAATTGAGCTTTCACATGAAGAAGATTTGAGAGGAGAGAAAGGGGTCGAAGTCCTTTTGCGAGATGCACATGGCCGTGTTCAGGGAAAATACAAAGATGGTGAAATGGACAGTGATCCAATTTCAGGACATGACCTTACCATGTCTATAGATATTGATCTTCAGGCTTACGGTGAATATCTGATGCAAAACAAAATTGGCTCTGTGATAATGATTGAGCCTAAAACAGGAGAGGTTCTTTGTATGGTTGCAGCACCATCATACGACCCCTCATTGCTTACTGGTAAAGATTTCAGCAAGAACTATCTGCAATTAGTGCAAGACCCATATAAGCCACTAATCAACAGAGCTGTATCTGGACTATACCCACCTGGATCAACGTTCAAACCCTCACAAGGCTTAGTATTTCTTCAGGAAGGTATTATAACTGCTGACACAAGATATAGCTGTTATGGTGGATATCCTCCATTAGGAGGCAGGCCAAAATGTCACGGGCATCCTTCACCTCTTAATCTACAACCTTCATTGGCCACTTCATGTAATTCTTTTTTTTGTTATGGTCTTAACGCTATGATTTCAAATAGGAGCAAGTATTCCAGTAATTTGGAGGCTTTTGAAGTTTGGAAAGATCATATGGTAGATTTGGGTTTTGGATATAAATTAGACATTGACTTACCTTCTGAGAAAAGGGGCTTCATACCAAACAGCAAGTACTACTCAAATGCTTTTAAAACGGAAAAATGGAATGCCCACAATATTATTTCAATTGCAATTGGACAAGGTGAAATATTGGCGACACCTTTGCAGATGGCTAACTTTGCAGCATTAATTGCAAATAGGGGTTATTTTCACAAACCTCATATTGTGAAAGATATTAAAGGTTCTCAGCTTGATACACTATACACTAATAGAAGAGAGTCAGGTATTGACAAGTCTCACTTTGAAGTAACCGTAGATGGAATGGCTGATGCTGTAACAAATGGAACATGCAGAAGAATTAATATGGAACCATATCTTACTGTTTGCGGGAAAACCGGAACAGCAGAAAATCCACATGGAGCCGACCACTCATTATTTATAGGTTTTGCACCGAAAGATGATCCTAAGGTAGCTATTGCTGTAATTGTTGAAAATGGAGGTTTTGGAGCTACTAACGCTGTGCCAATAGGAAGGCTTATGCTTCAGAAATATCTTATGGGTGAAATTATGGAACAGGACAAATATTTGGAACAGTCATTGACAGAAAGAGTAATTTTACCGTTTATATATATGAAAAACCAAGAAAAAAGCTTGACTGTTAGTAATTGATTCAAGGTGGAAAGCAGAATGTATAATATAGAAAACTCTGATAAAGGGCATGTAGATTGGTTTATTATTGCAATGTACCTACTATTTATCATATTGGGATGGTTTAATATTTACGCCGCCAGCTTCGACCTTGAAACTTCAATAAGTATGTATGATTTGTCCAGCAGAGCTGGCATGCAGCTATTATGGATGGGTGTGTCAATTGTAGTAGCTTTTCTGTTGGTAAAACTTGATGTTTATTTCTATGAAACATATGCTCTGTTATTTTATGTAATAGGGATTGGTGTATTAATTCTCACATATTTTATTGCCCCAGATATTAAGGGATCCAGGTCATGGCTTGTAATTGGCAATTTCAGACTTCAGCCAGCAGAATTTATGAAGTTTATAATTGCTCTTACTATCGCTAAGATTTTTAATGTCCACAATTTTAAATTGATGGAGATTAGAAACTTGTTAATAGTGATGTCAATCATTTTGCTTCCTGTGATATTGGTTATTATGCAGAGTGAAACTGGAACGGCACTTGTTTATTTAAGTTTAATATTTGTTCTATACAGAGAGGGCCTTCCAGGTGGATTCCTTTTTATGGGTGTTTCGTTTATTCTTTATTTTATTTTGACTATAAAATTTTCTGAAACACAATTAGGGTTGTTTTCTTTAGGAGAAATTATTACCATCGGACTTACTATCATTTTTGCGGCAGTGCTAGTCATAAATTACATGAAGCGGAAAGATGTTCCCATAATAATGATTGCAATTGCTCTTATCGTTTCAGTAGCTGGATTTGGATTATACAGACTTGGAATTAATGTAGATATTGGTCTTTTAGCAATTATTGCATTGATAAGTGTATCACTGTATATACTATATTTGTTGCTTAGGTTTAGAAAAAAAACATACTTGTATATTTTGTTATTTATAGTTTGCTCTTTTGCTTTCGTTGAGTCCTCAGAATATGTATTCATGGATGTTATGGAACCTCATCAACAAATGAGAATAAAAGTAACACTTGGAATGGAACAGGATCTACAAGGATCGGGGTATCACGTTGGTCAATCAAAAATTGCAATAGGCTCGGGAGGAATGTGGGGTAAAGGATATCTGAACGGCACCCAGACAAAACTTAAATATGTGCCTGAACAAGATACGGACTTTATATTTTGTACAATTGGAGAGGAATGGGGTTTTGCAGGTGCAATAACTACACTGCTTTTATTCACAATATTTATCCTTCGCCTTATATTTATGGCCGAAAGACAAACCACAACCTTTGGACGTGTTTACGGATATGGGGTAGTCAGTATTTTCCTATTTCATCTAATGGTAAATATTGGAATGGTGGTTGGCATAATACCAGTTATAGGGATTCCATTGCCCTTTTTTAGTTATGGAGGATCTTCAATATTAGGCTTTACTATATTATTATTTATTTTTCTTAGAATTGACAAAGCAAGGAAGAAATATTGAAAACTAATCTTATTTTATTATGCACTCAATACTAAGGCGAACAGACCTTTTTATTTCGAAAAAAACTCCTTTTATTTCAGTTATTCTGAAAGGTATTGGACAGATAATGCTTCAGGAAAACTCCATTACAGGATTATTATTTCTTATTGGAATATCTATAGGTTCATATACTATGGGTATTGCGACCATAGTTTCGGTGATAAGTGGAAATTCCATTGCCTTATTACTCAAATACGATAAAAAAGATATTAGAGCTGGATTATATGGATTTAGTTCAGCTTTAGTAGGTGTTGCACTCATGCTCTTTTATAAGCCTCAAACAATAGTTTGGATTGCATTAATACTTGGTTCAATGGCATCAGCTATGTTGCAGCATTTTTTCATTGTAAAGAAAAAATCTGTATTCACACTCCCTTTCGTACTTATTACGTGGATTATTATGTACATATTTAATAATATACATCCTATTGATGCACCAATTGTTTCAGACGGTATTGATAGTACATTTGATTTATTAGTGTTTCCTTTGAGAGGGATAGGGCAAGTTATTTTTCAAGAAAAACTGATCGTTGGATTTATTTTCCTTCTTGGCATTATCATAAGCTCGCCTATCGCAGGACTATATGCAATATTAGGCTCTTTGATATCTGGTTGGATGGCAGGATTTATGTCAATGCCAATGGATTCAATATTTATGGGGTTATTTAGTTATAATGCGGTGCTTTGTTCTATAGTTTTTGCAGATAAAAAGGTTGAAGCAATAGGATGGGTTGCAATATCAGTAGTATTATCACTGCTAATTGCAATTGTTATGTCTCAATTGGAGCTCACTCAACTCACTTTTCCATTCGTATTAGCCTCCATAATAACATTAGATGCTAAAATAAAAATAAATAAGAGGAAAATAGAATTGTGAAAATATTCATAGAGTCCTAGAGATATAAAATAAAAAGTTGTAGAGTTAGAGTTCTGCATTGTTTTTTATTTTTGCTTTGTACCCTTACTATGTTAGTTTTATTACAATACTAAACTAAAAGTAGATAAAAGAATTATATATTTGTATTACGTAAATAACAACTATAATGAGAAGACAACTCTTTACAACTATATGTCTAATATTCTTATTGCCGATAGTAGTAAAAGCACAGACACAGCTTAGTGAAAACGCTAAAATAAGTATTATGACCACATCCCCTTGGTCAGGAGCATCATATGCTTTATTTGGACACACTGCTATATATGTGCAAGATGATTCAACTGGAATAGATACTGTTTTTAATTATGGTTTTTTTGATTCGACTCAGCCATTCTTTATGTATAACTTTATCAGGGGAAAAACGGACTATGTACTGGGTGTACAGAGCTTGGAACAATTTATTGAGGATTATAAAATTAAAGGAGTAGAGGTTGTTGAACAGGAACTAAATCTTTCGAATACAGAAAAACAAAAAATGTGGGAAGCTTTATATATAAACCATCTTCCTGAAAATAGAAAATATAGATATAACTTTTTATACGACAACTGTGTGACAAGACCTAGGGACTTGTTTGAAATATTTACTGACGGAGAATTAATTTATCCCGAAGATAAACGAGAGCAAACATATAGAGATTTGATTCACGAATGCGTAAATAGCTATCCTTGGATAAAATTTGGTATAGATTTGATTATTGGAAGTGGTGCAGATGTGCCTATATCATTGCGACAAAAAATGTTTCTACCAGTTTATTTAATGAATTCTTTGAAAGAAACAACTATCAAAAGTAACGAATCTGATAATCAACCTGCTATACTCAGTCAAAAAGTAATAGTTGATATGACTGCCGAAGAAAAACATACTGGCGAATGGAGTATAGCATCTCCTGCACCTATAGCATTCGCAATATTATTACTATCATTATTGGTTTCATTTGGGCAAATTAAATCTTCAAACACATCAGTATTGCAAAAAATTTATGATACTATAATATTTGGGATTATTGGGGCAGGTGGAATGATAATTTTCTTCTTATCCTTTTTTTCAGAACATCCCGTAACAGATTCAAATTGGAATTTTATTTGGATGAATCTATTTGCATTAATTATTCCAATTTTCATCTGGCTAAAGCAGACCAAAAGTGTGGTAAATATCTATCATTTTATTAACTTTGTAGTCTTAATGCTATTCTTGTTGTTTTGGTGGTTAATTCCGCAACAACTTCCATTTGCATCTATTCCTTTTTCTATGAGCTTAATGATCAGATCAGGATCTTATATAGTAACTTCAAGAAGAAATAAAATTGCAAATAATAATAACCATAAGATTTGACAACCTTATGGGAAGCATAATTAATATGGCACAATATAAATACAGACTAAATACAGAAATAAACTCAATGATAAAAATATTAACTTCATTAGTTGCATTATTTTCAATAACATCAGTTTTTGCTGGAGAAAATCAGTCTCCCCCTAAATTAGTAGTAGGAATAACTATTGATCAATTAAGAGGTGACTATTTAGAGATGTTTCAGCACACTTTTGGAGAAAGAGGATTTAAAAGACTTTTGGGTGAAGGATTGGTATATTCCGATATAAAATATAATTTTCCCAATATTGATCGTGCATCAGCTATTACAACTATTTATACAGGGGCTAATCCTGCATATCATGGCATAGTAGGAGAAAAGGTTTTTAATTTGACCAAGAATCAAGAATTATCTTCTTTTACTGACGATTACTACAATGGAGTATTTACAGACGATCATTATTCGCCTATACCTGTCAGAGTTTCGACTATTGCAGATGAATTAAAAATTGCATCTGATGGACTGTCAAACGTTTTTGCATTCGCACCTAACGCATCTCAAGCATTAGCTTCAGGAGGACATGCTGCAAATGCTGCATATTGGATAGATGATATGACAGGGTATTGGGCTACTTCATCTTTTTATAAATCAGAAAGAAGTATTGTTGATCAACATAATAAAACTGCAGAATCATTATACAGAACAGCTACATCTGTTTCGTGGCGTCCAGCAATGGATATATCGAATTATAATGTCTTTCCATATACAAAAAATGTATATAATTTCCAGCATTTTTTTGGAGCAGACAAAAAAAATGGGATAAAACTTCTTAAACAATCTCCGATAGCTAACAAGGAGATTAAGAATATTGCTGAAAAAATTATTGTGGAGTATCAGTTGGGTGAAAGACAGAATCCGGACTTTATTGCTCTTACTTTTTACGCTGGAACATACGAAAAATCACTTGACAAGAATTATTCCATCGAAATTCAAGACCTATATCATAGATTAGATAAAGATATAGAGGATTTGCTTGATGTAATTGACAAAACTGTAGGTATTGAGAATACTCTGATTTTTGTAGCTTCAACGGGATATTTTAATGAGCAAGAAATTTTTCCCGAAAACTATATTTCTGCTGGTGGTGATTTCTATCCTGAAAGAAGTACCTCATTGCTTAACATGTATCTAATGGCATTATACGGCAGAGAACAATGGATAAGCAAATATTATGACAAACAGATATTTTTTAATAGAAAGCTAATCGAAGACAAAAAGATTAACTTCTTGGATCTTCAACAAAAGGCAGCAGAGTTCTTAGTTCAGTCAGCAGGTATTCAAGATGTAATTACAGCATACCAAATGTTGCATGGAGCATATAACCAAAATGTTCAGTTTTATAGAAATGGATATTTCAAAGGTATTAGTGGAGATCTCTTTCTAGAGCTTCAGCCTGGATGGCGTATTAAATATGAAAATGATAATAATGAAAACAATTACAGAGTAAGAGAGAATGCCATTACATGCCCTGTGATATTTTTCGGACATAACATTAAGGCTCAAAAAATTAACCGTACCATAGATGCTTCTGAGATAGCTCCAAGTGTATCACATAGATTGCGTATCAGGGCTCCAAATGGAGCAAAACTACCAATTTTAAAAGAGTTATATTAAAAAAAAGAAGTATCATTATCAAATTTGAAAAAACAACATAACAATATGGGATTCAATAAATTTATCAGTAAAATATTTGGAAATAAAGCACAGAGGGATTTGAATAAAATAAATCCAGTTGTGAATAAAATAAAGGAGGTTTATCCAACCATAGAGGCTCTTACCAATGATGAACTCAGAGCAAAAACTAAAGAACTTGAGAATATTCTAAACGACTATATCAAAGCCGATAAACAGCAAATAGAAGGGCTAAAAAGCGGAATGAACAACATTGATATGGAACAAAGAGAATCTGTATGGAAGGAGATTGACAAAATTGAGGAAGAAATAACATCTAAACTTGACAAAGTTCTTGAGGATATACTACCTGTAGCTTTTTCGATAGTGAAGGAAACAGCTAAAAGATTTACACAGAATGAGGAAATTATAGTTACCGCAACTGATTTTGATAAAAACCTGTCCACAAAACATGATTTTGTTTCAATAGATGGAGATAAAGCAATTTACAAAAATCACTGGATAGCTGGAGGAAATGAGATTGTATGGGATATGATTCATTATGATGTTCAGCTATTTGGAGGTGTTGTGCTTCATCAGGGTAAAATTGCAGAGATGGCAACTGGTGAAGGTAAAACACTTGTGGCGACACTACCTGTATTTCTGAATGCTCTTACTCACAGGGGAGTTCACGTTGTTACTGTTAATGATTATCTATCAAAACGTGACTCTGAATGGATGGGGCCAATCTACATGTTCCATGGTTTATCAGTTGATTGTATTGACAAGCACGAGCCAAACTCAGACTCACGTCGTAAAGCATATGAGGCAGATATTACATTTGGAACTAATAATGAGTTTGGTTTTGATTATTTGCGTGATAATATGGCAATCTCGCCAAAAGACCTTGTTCAGAGAATCCATAACTATGCAATTGTTGACGAGGTGGACTCTGTTCTTATTGATGATGCTAGAACTCCGCTCATTATTTCTGGGCCTGTACCTAAAGGTGATGATCAATTATTTGATATATTCAGACCCAAAATTGACCAACTTGTAAAGATACAAAGAGACTTTACAACTAGACTTCTAGCAGATGCTCGTGCTAAGATGTCTTCAGATGATAAAAAAGAACAGGAAGAGGGAATGTTATTGCTTTTTCGTTCTTATAAAGGTATGCCAAAATATAAGCCACTTATCAAATATCTAAGTGAGCAAGGTGTGAAAGCTGCTTTATTGAAAACAGAAGAGTTTTACATGCAGGAACAGTCTAAAAATATGCATATTGCTACAGATCCTTTATATTTTGTGATAGATGAAAAGCAAAATAGCATTGAATTGACTGATAAAGGTATTGATCAACTTACTGGTAGTTCTGATGATCCGCACTTCTTTGTTCTACCCGACATCGCAGGTGAACTTGCAGAATTAGAAAATATGTCTCTTTCTGACGAAGAGAAGGCAGCCAGGAAAGATGAGTTACTACAAAACTATGCAATTAAATCAGAACGAGTTCACACTGTAAATCAATTATTAAAAGCTTATACTTTATTTGAGAAAGATGACGAATATGTTGTTATCGATAATAAGGTAAAAATTGTTGATGAACAGACAGGTCGTATTATGGAAGGACGCCGATATTCTGATGGTTTACATCAAGCTATTGAGGCAAAAGAACATGTAAAGGTAGAAGCAGCCACACAAACCTTTGCTACAATTACTCTTCAGAACTACTTTAGAATGTACAATAAATTGTCAGGCATGACAGGTACAGCTGAGACTGAGGCTGGTGAGTTTTGGGATATTTATAAGCTTGATGTTGTTGTTATTCCAACTAACAGACCTATACAGCGTAATGATATGAATGACCGCATTTACAAAACAAAGAGAGAGAAATATAATGCAGTTATTGAGGAGGTTCAATTATATATTGAAAAAGGTAGACCAGTTTTGGTAGGAACAACATCTGTTGAAATATCTGAATTGTTGAGCAAAATGCTTACAATGCGAAAGATAAAACACAATGTCCTTAATGCAAAATTACACCAGCGTGAAGCTGATATTGTGGCAAACGCAGGACAAGAAGGAATGGTCACTATTGCTACAAATATGGCAGGTCGAGGCACTGATATTAAGTTAACTAAATATGTAAAGGACGTAGGTGGTTTAGCAATTATTGGTACTGAGCGTCATGAGAGTAGGAGGGTTGATAGACAATTAAGAGGTCGTGCTGGACGTCAGGGAGACCCAGGTTCTTCTGTATTCTTCGTTTCTCTAGAAGATGATCTTATGAGGTTATTTGCAACTGAAAAGATTGCTGGTTTAATGGACAGAATGGGATTCAAGGAAGGTGATGTATTAGAGCATGATATGCTAAATAAGTCTGTGGAAAGAGCACAAAAGAAAGTTGAAGAAAATAATTTTGGTATCAGGAAGCGTCTACTAGAATATGACGATGTTATGAACTCTCAAAGAGAGGTGGTTTATAAGCGAAGAAAAAACGCATTGATAGGAGAGAGAATAGAGAATGATGTTGCAAATATCATCAAAGACACAGCTCGTATAATTATAGAAGAAAATCAAGATGATTATGAAAACATGAAGATTGATCTCTATAGAGTAATGGCTTTGGATATCCCTTTTAATGAGGAAGATATGAAGGATATGAAACATGACGCTCAGACTGAAGTTGTAATTAACAGTGCCATTTCTGGATTTAAACGTAAGACTGATAGATTAGCAGAAATTGCTCATCCGGTAATCAAAAATGTTTATGAACAACAAGGCGCGTTGTATGAAAATATCCTTATTCCTATTTCAGATGGTAAACGAGTATACAATATTTCAACAAATCTGAAGGATGCGTACGAATCTGAATCAAAAGAGTTGATAAAATCATTTGAAAAGTCCATTTTACTGCATACAATTGATGAAAACTGGAAAGATCACCTACGAGAAATGGATGATTTAAGGCAATCTGTACAAAATGCAAGTTACGAACAGAAGGACCCTTTGTTAATTTATAAGCTTGAATCATTTAACTTGTTTAAAATTATGGTTAATGACGTAAACTCTAAGACTGTTTCAGTTCTAATGCGAGGTCAAATACCAATTCAAGATCCTAAAAGTGTACAAAAAGCTGCACCTGAACAAAAGACAGATTATAGCAAGTATCGTACACAAAAAGATGAAATAGACGAT
This sequence comes from uncultured Proteiniphilum sp., assembly GCA_964345875.1. GTDB lineage: Bacteria > Bacteroidota > Bacteroidia > Bacteroidales > Dysgonomonadaceae > Petrimonas. The sequence continues at coordinate 12,782 of CAYFTB010000009.1, read as the reverse complement.
AGTAAAAGAGGTCAGAATCCTTCAAATAGACCTGAACCACGTAAGTTAGAGCCAGTTCGTGTCGAGAAAAAGGTTGGGAGAAATGATCCATGTCCTTGTGGAAGCGGCAAAAAATATAAGAACTGCCATGGCAAAGACGAGTAACTTCTATTTAAAGTAAAGTGGTTAAGTAAAAATCCCGAGAGAATATTTCTTTCGGGATTTTTTAACTGAAATAACAGTTTCAAAAAAAATATTATGCATTATTAAAAACTAAATAAAACATTGTGGTTTACGAACATTACGCACTTATTTTTTTGTTAAATCATGAAAATGCACTATCTTAGTGTGTTATTATTGATATTAGATTCTATTTAAATTATAGTATTGATATACAGAAATATAGCATAGTAAACAAATATACACAAAACGATAATTAATCAAATTAATGATATGATCGACCAAGAAGACAGAATCATAAAAATAAACATTGAAGATGAGATGAAATCAGCGTACATCGATTACTCAATGTCCGTTATTGTATCTCGCGCACTACCAGACGTAAGAGATGGTTTTAAACCTGTACATAGGCGTATCTTATTTGGAATGTCGGAATTAAGTAATACTTCAGACAAGCCACATAAGAAATCTGCCAGAATTGTTGGTGAAGTTTTAGGAAAATATCACCCTCATGGTGATTCATCAGTATATAATGCCATGGTAAGATTGGCGCAAACATGGAGCATGAGATATACCCTTGTTGACGGACAAGGTAATATGGGAAGTGTTGATGGTGATAGTCCAGCAGCTATGCGTTACACTGAAGCCAGATTAAACAAGCTATCTGAAGAGATGCTAAGAGATATTGAAAAAGACACCGTAGATTTTCAATTGAACTTTGACGATACTTTACGCGAACCGACGGTTTTACCTACGCGAATTCCTAATCTACTCATAAATGGAGCATCTGGTATTGCAGTGGGAATGGCTACAAATATGGCTCCTCATAACCTTTCAGAGACTATTGATGGTATTGTTGAGTACATTGACAATAATGATGTCACTATCAGTGAATTAATGGAACATATAAAAGCTCCCGACTTTCCCACTGGAGGTTATATATATGGATATAATGGCGTTAGAGATGCATTTGAGACTGGTAGGGGGCGTATTGTTATGCGAGGTAGAGCTGAAATAGAAACTGATAGGAACCATGAGAAAATTATTATCTCTGAAATTCCATATTTAGTAAATAAAGCTGACTTAATAAAAAATATTGCAGATTTAGTTTATGAAAAAAGAATAGATGGTATATCAAATATTAATGACGAGTCTGACCGACAAGGTATGCGTATTGTGGTTGATATTAAGCGTGATGCTAATGCTAATGTAGTACTAAACACTCTTTACAAACAAACTGCACTACAGTCATCTTTCAGCGTGAATAATATTGCACTTGTTAAGGGACGCCCATTATTGCTGAATTTGAAGCAAATGATTGAACTTTTCGTGGAACATCGTCACGAAGTTGTAGTCAGAAGAACTAAATTCGAATTACGTAAAGCAGAAGAAAGAGCTCACATATTGGAAGGACTAATTATTGCGTCTGACAATATTGATGAAGTTATTTCAATAATTCGTAGCTCATCCACACCTCAAGATGCTATCCAGAGATTGATAGATAGATTTGAACTTAGCGAAATTCAATCACGGGCAATAGTTGAAATGAGGTTAAGACAACTTACAGGACTTGAACAGGATAAACTGAGAGGCGAATACGATGATATTCAAAAACTTATAGCTCATCTAAATGATATTCTTAACAACGAAGATTTAAGAATGCAGATTATCAAAGATGAACTTATCGAGATAAAAAATAAATTTGGTGATAAACGCAGATCAGAAATAGTTTATGCATCAGAGGAGATGAATCCTGAGGACTTTTACTCTGATGACGAGATGATTATAACTATTTCACATTTAGGGTATATCAAGAGAACTCCATTAAGTGAATTTAGAACTCAAAACAGAGGTGGAGTAGGGGCAAGAGGTTCTCAGACAAGAGATGAAGACTTCGTTGAATATATTTATCCAGCAACAAATCACAACTATATGCTCTTTTTTACTCAAAAAGGCAAGTGTTACTGGTTGAGAGTATTTGAAATTCCTGAAGGTACTAAAACATCCAAGGGAAGAGCAATTCAAAATCTTTTAAATATTGACTCAGAGGATGCTGTTACTGCATTTGTTAGGGTAATTAGCCTTAGTGATGAAGAATATATAAATTCAAATTATCTTACATTTGCCACTGAAAAAGGAATTGTGAAGAAAACTCTTCTAGAAGCTTACTCTAGACCCAGACAAAATGGTGTTATAGCAATGACTTTAAGAGATGATGATAAAGTTATTGGGGTAAGACTGACAAATGGTAAGAAAGATATTATTATGGCTAATCGAAATGGCAGAGCACTTAGATTTAATGAAAAAGATGTGAGACCAATGGGACGTACGGCGAGTGGAGTTAGAGGTATGATTATGGACGAAGATGGCGAAGATTATGTTATTGGCATGATTGCTATGGATTCTAATTCTACAGACTCTATCTTGGTTGTATCTGAACAGGGATATGGTAAAAGAACTCCTCTTAATAATGAAAATGGCGAGCCTGTTTACAGAATAACAAGAAGAGGCGGCAAGGGTGTAAAAACTCTTAATGTTACAGAAAAAACAGGAAAACTAGTATCTATCAAAAGTGTAACAGATGATAATGACTTGATGATAATAAATAAATCTGGTATCACTATTCGCCTAGGTATTTCTGAAATTCGCATATCTGGTCGTACAACTCAAGGAGTCCGATTAATAAATCTGGATAAACGAAATGACGAAATAGCATCAGTGTGTAAAGTTAATTCAATAGGTGAAGACGAAGAAAATGATAGTTTGTCATCATATAATGTAGAAAATGACAACAAAAACGAAAAAAGCTTTGATGAATAGTTTTCAATTATTAAACTATTCATAACTTTACAGTCAATTAATAATACAGAAGATAAATATAATTAGAACATTTAACTCTAAAATAAATAATAACAATGAAAGTGATGAAAAAATTATTAGCCTTTACAATGGTAGCTGTTTTTGCCACTACATATGTTTTTGCGCAAAAATCAGACCTCAGATCAGCCAAAAGATCGCTAAGTGGTAATGATTTAAATGAGGCTCGTTTATTAATTAAAGGAGCGATAGAAAATAATGAAACAAAAAATGATCCCGAAACTTGGAAAGTGTATGGTGATATTGGAGACAAAACATTTGATAACGAAAGAATTAAAGGTGAACTTGGACAAAGCGCAAATGAAGAAGTAATGTATAATGGACTTCTAGAGGCATATGGACCATATTTAAAAGCAGACTCATTGGGTGAATTGCCTGATGCAAAAGGGAAAGTGAAAAATAAATTCAGAAAAGATATCCAAGGAAAACTTAGAGCTAACCATCAATTCTATATTAATGGAGGTATATTTTTTAATGAGAAGCAAGATTATAAAAAGGCAACCGATTTCTTTGAGATTTATTGGAATATTCCAACGCTACAAATGTTTGATGATGTAAAAGATGCTTTTGTATTAGATAGCACTTATCAGACCATTAAATATTACGCTATTATAACCTCAATACAAGGTCAAAATCACGATAGAGCAATATCTCTTCTTAAGAGAGCTGCTAGTGAGCCTTTTATTGAAAATAGCGCATTCCAGGAAAGTGATATCTATGAATTAATGTCAAGTGAATATATTCAAATGGGAGATACCGCAAAATATATTGAAACCCTTAATGTTGGAGCAGATAAATTTCCGAAAAATAAATATTTTATACCAAACTTGGTTAATGTTTTCATTCGCAATGGTGAAAATGAAAAAGCGATAAATTATCTTGACACGGCTATCAAAAATGATCCGTCCAATGCATGTGATCTAAATAGTGTTAAAGGAGCATTAATGGCTGAAAAAGGAGACTATAAAGGAGCTGAAGTTGAATACAAGAAGGCATTAGAGCAAAACCCAAATTGCGAAAGAGCACTAGAAGCTCTAGCAGTAAACTACATTTTACAGGCTCAGGACTTGAAAGAGATAACAGCTACAATATCTGACAGAAAAGAACAGTTGGAGAATGATAAAAAAACAATTGAACTTTATGATATATCTCTACCATATCTTGAGAAATTTGTTGAGACTCTTAAAGAAAGAGAAGCTGATGCCACAGAGCTAAATAGCGCTTTAATGAAACTAAGAAATGTCTATTATAATCTTAGCATTATGGGCGTTGATAAATCTGCTGAGTTGAAAGCGATTGAAGAACAATTAGGACTATAATTAACGTATCTAACCACTTTATAATAGAGTGTCTTTTAATTAATAAAGACACTCTATTTTTTATAGGTACAACTTTATTAAACATAATAGTCATTATGATTATATTTAAAATATCAATTTTATCAAAATGTGATCCTTTTTGATTACTTTTGTGCAATATTACTATATTATTGTTTTAACAATTAAGTAATAATATTTTTCACTTTACCTGCTACATAATAACTCAAATAAATATGAATAATCATAGATACACTCAACGAGGAGTTTCTGCTTCTAAAGAAGACGTACATAATGCAATAAAAGATATTGATAAGGGATTATATCCAAATGCCTTTTGTAAAATTATTCCAGATATTCTTGGAGGTGACCCTGATTATTGTAACATAATGCATGCAGACGGTGCAGGGACAAAATCATCATTAGCATATATTTACTGGAGAGAAACGGGTGATTTGTCTGTGTGGAAAGGAATAGCACAAGATGCGCTTATAATGAATATTGACGATCTTTTATGTGTAGGTGCAACAGATAACATACTTCTTTCATCGACAATAGGTAGAAATAAAAACTTAATTCCAGGAGAAGTATTATCTGAAATCATTAATGGAACTAACGAGCTTTGTAAAGAACTAAGCGCTTTAGGTATTGGGATTTTTCCTACTGGTGGAGAAACTGCGGATGTTGGGGATCTTGTTAGAACTATTATTGTAGATAGCACTGTAGCTTGCAGAATGAAAAGAAAAGATATTATTGACAATTCTAATATTCAGGCAGGCGATGTAATCGTTGGACTTTCTTCCTATGGAATAGCAACATACGAAAAGGAATATAATGGTGGTATGGGCAGTAATGGACTTACATCTGCCAGACATGATGTTTTCTCTAGCTATTTGGCTGAAAAATTTCCTGAGAGTTATGACAATTCTTTACCAAAAGAGTTAGTATATTCTGGTGGTTTAAGATTGACAGATCAGATAGATAATCTAGGAGTTGATGCTGGAAAATTAGTCCTTTCCCCTACTCGCACCTATGCACCAATTATTTCATCTATATTAAAGGTCTTGAGGCATAATATCCATGGTATGATCCATTGTTCTGGTGGAGCCCAAACAAAAATATTACATTTTATATCTGATAACCTGAAAGTTATAAAGGATAATTTATTTCCTGTACCTCCTTTATTTGAAATTATTCAGAAACAATCAAATACTGATTGGAAAGAGATGTATAAGGTATTTAATATGGGACACAGGATGGAAATATATCTACCTGAAGAATATGCACAAGATATTATAGACATATCAAAGTCTTTTAATGTAGATGCACAGATAGTTGGTCGTGTTGAGAAGAATGACAGAAAAGAGCTAATAATTGAAAGCGAATTTGGTACTTTTAAATACAACTAAAATTTTATTTTAAAATAAACAATAAATATTTCACAAAGAATTTATTATATATATGTCTGAAAACTCATTATTAGAAAAACTAAATCATCTAGTTACTAAATTTAATGAAATTGGCACTATGATCACTGATCCGGAGGTTATAAACAATATGGATCGTTACGTAAAGCTAAACAAAGAATATAGTGAGCTACAAAAGATTGTAGATGCCAGAAATGAATATAAATCTGCAATAGATGCTGTGTCTGAAGCAAAAATGATTCTAGAAAATGAAAACGATCCCGACTTGAGACAACTAGCTAACGAAGATCTTTCATTAAATCAGGATAAAATACCCGAATTAGAAGAAAAAATAAAGGTTCTCTTAATCCCTGCCGATCCCGAAGATTCCAAAAATGTTCTAATGGAAATACGTGGTGGCACTGGAGGCGATGAAGCCTCTATATTCGCTGGAGATTTATTCAAAATGTATAGTAAATTTTGTGAGAATAAGGGATGGAGCACTGAAATCACTAGTTATACCGAAGGAACTGCGGGGGGATTTAAAGAAATAATTTTCAAAGTTAATGGAGATAATGTCTATGGAATTCTTAAATATGAGTCTGGTGTTCATAGAGTGCAGCGCGTTCCGCAAACAGAAACACAAGGTCGAGTACACACTTCTGCTGCTACAGTTGCAGTTTTGCCTGAGGCTGAAGAATTTGACATCGAGATTAATCCAGCGGATATAGAAGTTCAAACAGCACGTTCGAGTGGTGCTGGTGGCCAACACGTAAATAAAGTTGAAACTAAGGTGCAACTTACTCACAAACCTTCAGGAATTGTTATTGTTTGCCAAGCAGGCAGATCTCAGGTGCAAAACAGAGAGACAGCTATGCAAATGCTTAGAGCAAGACTATATGATATTGAACTTACAAAACGAGTTGGTGACATAGCATCTCGTAGGAAAACACTTGTATCAACTGGAGACAGATCTGCCAAAATCAGGACATACAATTATCCACAAGGTCGTATGACTGACCATAGGATTAATTACACATCTTACAATTTATCATCTTTTATGGACGGAGAAATTCAAGACGTCATCGATCAGCTTATAATAACTGAAAATGCTGAGAAGATGAAGGAGGCTGAAATATAAAATTGATTTTTAATTTATAGATTATAAAAGATGAATAAACAAGATTTATTTGCTCAAATACAAAAGAAAGAGTCTTTCCTTTGCATTGGGCTTGATACAGACATAAAAAAGATTCCAGAATATTTGCTTGAGAAGGATGATCCTCTATACTCATTCAATAAAGAGATTATTGATAAAACTGCTGCTTATTGTGTAGCTTATAAACCTAACTTGGCATTTTACGAAAGTTTAGGCCTGAAAGGATGGCATGCATTTGAGAAGACTGTTGCGTATATTAGACAAAGATATCCCGAGATTTTTATTATTGCAGATGCAAAACGAGGTGATATTGGTAACACTAGCGAAATGTATGCTAGAACATTCTTTGAGACGAATAAAGTTGACGCCGTAACAGTTGCTCCATATATGGGGAATGACAGCGTTACTCCCTTTTTAAACTATGAAAACAAATGGGTTATTCTTCTTGCACTTACTAGCAACAAAGGATCAGGAGATTTTCAGCTAACAGAAGATAGTAATGGCGAGAAGCTTTTTGAAAAGGTTCTTAAAACATCTCAGCAATGGGCAAATGAGGATCAAATGATGTACGTTGTGGGTGCAACACAAGGCGAGATGTTTAAGGATGTTAGAAAGATAGTTCCTAATCATTTCTTGCTTGTTCCAGGAGTTGGAGCCCAAGGTGGTTCATTGGAAGAAGTGTGTAAATATGGCATGAATAATAAGTGTGGATTGCTTGTCAACTCCTCCAGAAACATTATTTATGCAAGCAATGGAGACGATTTTGCATTTGCAGCAGCCGATGAAGCAAAAAATCTTCAACTGGAGATGAAGGAAATGCTTGAGAAGTACCTATAATACTTAGTACGATTTATTTCAACAAAATATTAATGAGAATTGTGAGCTTCACGATTCTCATTTTTTATATAAACTACTATTATATCTTATCACACACTATCCAGACCTTTATGTCTGGGGACATTGTAGTAGCAAAAATATAAATATCACCCCCATCTTGTATTTTATATTCCTTCCTTATTTCTGCAACAGATAGAGGATAATTCCTAGTTGTTATATTCGCCTTATTGTTTTTCTTTACAAAATCTCTAATATTATTTTTATTAGGAGAGAAACTATCTATTATTTTAAAAATTCTACCTGGGAAGTCCGTAAATAAGTTATCTGATGTGTATAAATGGCTGTTATTATCCAGTTTAAGCAAACTATAATACTCAGATATATAATTATAAGCTCCTGCTTTCAATATAGATGAATTTGGTTCATAAAGATATTTATGCAGATTGCTAGCCAATATTGCTTTAGAGTTTAATTCATCATTAAATTCAAAGCTAAAAACGTCTGAAGAGTCATCCTTCTTTAAGTTTACGGCATATAGCTTAATTGTTTCATTATTAGTATCCGACAACACAAATAGCAATTCCTTACATTCGTTATCAACCGAAACAACATGCACCTCTTCAACTTTTGGCATAACACCTAATGCTTGTTTTATATCCAACATTGGTGAGAACTTTATGATTACCTTTTTTGATTTTTTGAGTAAAATATCCTGAATATCAAGTATATTGGGCGTGCAGTCTTCAATTCTAAATATTTTTCTTCCTGTGGTATCTCGTCTGGCAGGATCAATGTATATTACATCTGCGAAGTGCAGACTATTTTTAAGATAATCAACCCCATCGCCATTTATTATTTCATAGTTAGTCAGATTTAAAGTATCAAAATTGTTATTTGCGAAATTACAAAGGTCATAATTTTGTTCAACATAAACCGACCGTTCAAAATTTTGAGATAAATAATAAAAATCTACCCCAAAGCCACCAGTCAAGTCCACAAACGTTTTTAGTTTTTCATTTATCAAAGAAGCCTTGTAGCGAGAAGTTTTTTCGGAGGATGACTGTTCTATCGATAAATGAATTGGATAAATAATATTTTCATTTGCATACCAAGAAGGAATCTTTTTTTTAGATATTTTGCGGCCTGATATTTGATTTAATATAAAGTTGACATGAATAGCATCAAAACTGCCTTTCTTCAGTCTTAAAGCAATCTCTGAAATCTCTTTATCTTCATTTTCACGAATAAAATCCTTGTCAGTATCTCTCAAAATCATGATAAAAATGTGATATAACTTTTACATACAATACTATATAAAAAAACAACCTAACTATTAAATAGTAGGTTGTTTTTTATTTAAATTGATATTATGGATTTCAAAATTCCATATATACTAAGCTTCTGCGTTTGGCATAACCGATACAAAAGAACGGTTATTATGACGTTTGCGGAAAACCACAGTACCGTCTGTCAATGCATATAGAGTATGATCTTTACCAATACCTACATTTTTACCTGGATGGTGAGCTGTGCCACGTTGACGAACAATGATATTGCCTGCTTTTACCACTTCACCACCAAAAATTTTAACGCCCAATCGCTTACTGTGCGATTCGCGACCGTTTTTAGAACTACCTACACCTTTTTTATGTGCCATTTTCTTTTAATTTTAAATGATTAAGCAATAATTTCTTTAACTAATACCTGTGAGAATTGTTGGCGATGTCCGTTCATTTTTTGGTATCCTTTTCTTTTTTTCTTTTTGAAAATAAGAACTTTATCTCCTTTTACATGAGACAACACTTCTACTACCACTTTAGCTCCTTCAATCACAGGAGTTCCAACCTGAACTTCACCATCATTGTCAATAAGCATGACTTTTTCAAATTCAACAGTGCTACCTTCTTCAGCGTTAATTCTGTGAACAAATAATTTTTGGTCTTGTTTCACTTTAAACTGCTGACCTTGCATATCTACTATTACGTACATATTTAAAAAATAACTTTAATGTTACTACCTAAGGCGAGTAGAGATATTCTACTTCTTTTTATGCCTTTTGGCTATTAAGTCGCAAAATTAATATTTTTATTTGTGATTACCAAGCGATTCGGCAAATTAAAGACAAGTTTTAGACAAGTTCAAAATCTCAAGTTAGAACAAAAACTGTTAGTTAGACAATAAATAAAATGTTTGGGAAGTTATTCGATTAGGTATTTCATGCACTATATATAAGGTTTTTACAGCATTATATCTATGTGGAGAATATCGGACTCGAACCGATCACCTTTAGACTGCCAGTCTAACGCTCTAGCCAGATGAGCTAATCCCCCATATCGAAATTAATACTTTGCAAAGATAAATATTTTATTTTAAATTTGCAATCACAATCAAATAGTAAAATTATTATAAGATCCTCATATGATTATTTACAATACAACCTTCACTATTCCTAAGGAGCTGCAAATAGAGTTTATAAAATATATTAGGAGCGAATACGTACCTAATGCTCTGAAAGACAATTTTATTAGTGAGCCTAGATTTTCCAGAGTATATTCTAAGAATGATGATGAGAGTTTTTCATATGCTTTAGAGTTTATGTCAGATAATATTGAGAAATTGGAAGAATGGAACAATAAAATCGGAAAAAGGCTCTACATTTCACTTATTTCAAAATTCAAACAAAATATCTTGGGTTTCACAACTGTGTTACAACCAGTAAAACTATGAATAAAACTCATCCTGGGAAGGAAAAAATAATTTTGGGAATAGATCCCGGAACAACTGTAATGGGTTATGGTGTGCTAAAACTAATTGACCAAAAGCCAATTTTTGTTGACATGGGTATAATACAGTTCAGTAGAAATGAAGACCATTATCTGAAACTCGCAAAAATATATTCGAGTATAATTGATATTATTGAAAAGTTTTTGCCTGATGAAATGGCAATTGAGGCTCCGTTTTATGGAAAGAACGTTCAGAGCATGCTCAAGCTAGGTAGAGCACAAGGGGTGGCAATGGCAGCCGCTATTTCACGTGATATTCCTATTGCTGAATATGCACCACTAAAGGTGAAGATGTCCATAACAGGCACTGGACGAGCGGCAAAAGAACAAGTTGCTTTTATGCTTCAAAAGATACTTAAAATACCAAATGAAAAAATGACACCACAGCTAGATGCCACAGACGGACTTGCGGTAGCATTATGCCACCACTATCAATCACAAAATCCTACATCGGGGTCAACTAAATACAAAGATTGGAAGGAATATGCAGAACGAAACAGTGATAAAATAAGGAAATAACAAGCGTTTTTCTTTTACATATTTTCGAAAAATACTTTTTATTAATATCGAATATATCATTTCATGACAAAGGTTTCGAATGTATTGTCATCATAATAAATAATTATCTGCTTAATTTTTTTAGCAACCTTAATTTTAGATGCCTCAGTCTCATTATCAAGTTGATGAGAGTTATTTAAAGCACTCTTAAGTACCGTTTCCCGAGCATCCGTAGCATTTTCATTGCCTGAGGTGATGTATTTCTCATTCTCATCGAATAAACCAGCCTCTTTTTGCCTATTCTCAAATTTATAACCATCCTTATACATTTCTCCTTTTCCATTCAATAGCCAATCTGAATTAATATAAGGTATTTCTGACAAGATAGTAGTTACAACATCCAAGCTTGGATTGTTTCTACCGTTGAGTATATGAGATATTACAGTCCTATTGATTTGTAAATTGTCTGCAAATCTTGTTGGAGTTACGCCTTCATTTTCGATTAATTGCTTTATTCGATCTTTCATATGTAAAATGTATTTTTATACTAACATCTTCTCACGATACAAATGTAATATTTAAATCTAACATATGCAACACTCTATGAGATTACATTTGTGTAATACATTTGTATCACCAAAATACATTTGTGTTTTACATTCTTAGCATTTAAGTAGTTGATGAATAAACAAGCATAAAGTATTAGTTTAATATTTAAATATAATGTATTGGTATATAGGTTAATACTAGAAATATTATTAGCCGATTAACAATTAAATACGCAATTCACATTAATATTTTATTATAAAAAAGCACTACTTTATATAACCATAATAATAGATTATAAATAAACTATTTATAAATTACAAAGCATTTTAAATGGTGTGTTAATCGGTCAATAATACAAATGTTCTCAAAATGTATCATTTGTAACGCTTCATAAAAACAATATATTTACAAATGTTATATAGTCTTCTTTGATTACATATGTGTGTTATGTTATAAATGTATCATTAATTATTATTTGTCTGGCGTGTATATTTATACATGATTGGATGTAATCTTCCTGTAGTTTTGCAAAAAAAATTATTGGAAGTAAATTTATGATTGTATTTTAAACCAAAAATGGATTTGTATCTTTCTGCAAATATTAGTGGTATTGAAATTGATTAAACATAATTCTATAAATAAAGACAGATATAAGGATAAAGCAATTTTGCTTGGCATTGCTTTATGATAATGTCAAGATTAACTAAATTGAAAATACAAATTAGTATACGCCCTAATAAGAACAGATATTTAGGTTAAATAATTATCTGAAGTTTAAGTCCGCGAGAATCGATTATTTGGATTTGTCAACAAATAGCTACGGAATATTACAATCTCAGACGATTCCAGATTTTTTTATCATTCTTATATTTAGAGAAGATTGTCTGAAATGTAATGTCATTTGCTATATCTATTTTATTATTAGGATGTTCCATGAGTAAATCATGTTGATTAGATATGTTTCCGGCAGAAGTTGTTTGTCTGTATTCATCTTTTGCAGATTGATGACCTTGCTGTGCGAGCAATATTTCTTCCACTTTTTCTTTTTTCTCGTTTATCTGACTGACAATACCTTTTTCCAAAATTTCTTTCTGAGCTACTGGATTTTTGTTTGGAGTAACTGTGTTTTTTATTTCTTCTACATTTATAATTTCTGCTTGCCTCTGTTTTTTATTTTGTCGTTTAGTTTCTCGTTCTC